>NZ_JBWJVK010000007.1:0-128112 GCF_056428945.1 Flavobacterium sp. GNP010
ATTGACGTTAATAGCCTTGAGCAACTCTTTTCAAGTTTTTAAAATAATTATTTTACTGTTTAAAATAAGCTATTCCAAAATGAAATTATCGACTTATTTACTTCTTTTTCTAAACATTACTTTTTCGACTACATGTTTCGCTCAAGAGGAAAAACTCAAATTCTTGCAAGACACAATTGTACCCGTAACCACACTAAAAAATAAGAATAATTTATTATTTGTCCCGCTTCAAATACAAACCAAAACACACTATCTTCCATTTTCTTTTTGGAATAAAAAAATAGTCTCGGATTTGATATTTCCGAAGTTGCCTTTGTGAACTGGAGTGCAGGAGGTACAAGTTCGATTTCAGGATTGTTTAAAGGTAAATTTCATCGAGTGTATACTCGAAGTAATTACAATTGGTCCAATGAATTGATTGTTAAATATGGTTTGAATAAACAAGACGGGATTGCCATCCGAAAAACAGAAGATGCCATTCAGTTCAATTCGACTTTTGGATATCGAAAAGACACGATTTCGACATGGTATCATTCAGCAAAATTAAGTTTCAACACTCAATTTACCAATGGTTTTGCGTATCCAAATACTGAAAAAGCAATCTCAAAACCCTTTGCTCCAGCTTATATTTTTATGGGAGTAGGTGCTGAAAATATCGATAAAGAAAAAAGAAGAGTATTTTATGTATCGCCTTTTACATTAAAAACAACTTTAGTTTTAGATCAACAATTGGCAGATCAAGGCGCTTTTGGTGTTGCAAAAGCAACTTATGACGAAGCAGGAAATCTAATCACCAAGGGACAACAATCAAAGATGGAACTTGGCTTTTTAATCACAAATAAATATAAAAAAGAAATTTTCAAGAATATTAATCTAGAGAATCGCCTCAGCCTATATTCTGATTATATCAACCGTTTTGGAAATATAGATGTAGACTGCGATTTACAAGTAGAGCTTATAGTAAATCAATATGTAAAGGCAAATATAGGCGCACATGTTATTTATGACGATGACATTAAATCCAAAAGAGAAATAGAGGGCGTTCAGGTAACCGAAGGTCCAAAAACTCAATTAAGACAAGCGATTGGAGTAGGGATTGAGTATTTATTCTAAATAAAAAGACCTGAAATATTTGTTATATTTCAGGTCTTTTTTTGTTAACTAATTATTTTAGTTTATAATTATTTTGTCTACATATTTCAAACCTTCTCCCGCAATATCAATCATGTATATACCAGCGCTAAGTTGACTTAAATCAAATGATTTTTCATTACTAAAGGTTACTTTATCCTCGCTATATACTACTCTACCATTAAGATCAACTACTTTTACAGCCACTAATCCGTTATAGTTGTTAATTCGAACTGTTATATTCCCAGTTGATGGATTTGGATACACACGCATCACATTTTCTTGATTAATATCTACTATTCCTAGTGTACAATTTGCTCCTGCAGCAGGTCTGGTAAAGTCTTCCGCTTGATCATTCCCTACATTATTGTCTCCTGCAGATGCGTTTACTCCTAGTCCTCTTGCAGCAAAAACCTCCCAAATCAAACAGAAATCCTTACCCCCGGTAGTAGCTTGATCTGCCGCAATAATAGCATCTCTAGCATCTACAAATGTTGGACTACAAGGTTGTAATTTAAGTCCATCAAGTACAAGTCGCATAATTTTATTGTTCCCTCCAACTCCCGTATATTTGTTATCATCATATCCGTATTTATTGATATACGCCCAAGTTAAATCCCATAACATAGTAGCCCATACCGAACCAACACCGTGAACAGAAGTTTGCACTACGCCTTTGTCGTCTGTAAATTGATAGTCATTTGTATTTATGTAGGTCATTGGGTTCAAAGTCCGATCTGTAGAGTAAACGTAATCTCTAATACCAAGTCCATTTATTGGCTGCGAAGAAACGAAAGTACCAATTCCTCTTTTAGCACCTGGAACATCACCTGGTTTTAATTGCATCATTAATGCGAACCAGTCAGACCAACCCTCACCCATCTGATCCTTATTATCCAAACAAGAAGAGATATTTCTTCCTCCTGCTAAACGAATCGAAATACCATGACCGTATTCGTGAGCAATGATTCCATTATCAAAATCTCCATCAGAATTTATAAACGGCGAACTTCCAATTTGTAATTTAACATTTACAGCAGTACTTTGCATCTGCACAATAATTGAGTCTCCTATTAATTTTGAAACACTTATTGCAGGGATAGTAATTGTAGCATCACTTCCGGACATGGTAAATTCACCATCAGCGTTATTGACAATAATAACTGCAATTGCACCTGCATCTTGAGCCGCTTTGGCCTTAACCACAAAAGTACAAGTCCCTCTCTTCAAAATGACAATTTTTCCATTCATAGCTGCAGAATTCGTAGGAACAGAGCAACCTAGGGAAGTAGAGCCAACATTATCTTGGTATAACACTAAATCAGACTGTAGAAAGGCTGGTGCCACTGGCAAGTCAACTCTCCCTGGGTTGAATGCATTTTGAGTAGCAGCGTAACTCCCCACTAAACTTTCTGGTGAATTAATAATAATTGGCTTAATACTCGGGCTACTATTCCATAAATACATTTGCATTCGTGGTCTTGTACCGTCTTCTGTTTTTGAAAAATTCGCATTATTTAACTTCATTTCAGTAGCCAAAGAACCATCTTGAGCATCGCCTAACACATAATCTAAAGGGGTACCGCCCCGCCCATAATTATTGTTTTGAAAATTTCCATTTACTTCGTCAAAACCATATTGGTACCAAACATCATGCATTATATTATTCATATAAAATAAATTGGTATTTGCAGCATCGATATAACTTGAAGCACTAACACCCGTTCCTCCATACGGAAAATCAAATAATAAATCGGAACCGCCATCTGGACTTAATCCAGAAGTAGAATTATTCCCAAAAAAATCATCTTTAGCCCAAACATTGTTGCCTCTTGTAATCGTATACTCTACACCAGCGGAGCCATTTGTATCATGCCATCCATGAGGCGATGCTTTAGCGTTTGATGGATTCGTAATTAATTGAAACGAACTGTGATCGGGACTAGTCGCATTAAACGGTATAACACGGTATGATCCATTCTGTACTTGAGGAGCGACTGGTGAAAATATTTGCTTGTACGCGACATTAGAAACAACAGAAGATACAGTATTCTCAGCTTTATAACTCTTGTTGTGATCAAAACTACAAGAAATGACTTGGTTATTTTTTTCTAACATTTTACCATTCAAAGCATCTATTCGAACACTCCAAATTGCATCATGTGTGCTTGTATGTATTGTAAAATTCCAAGCTAACCTTAAAGTACCATCATTGGCTTGGTGGTAAACTAAATTGGTTGCAACTGGATCTTCTATCCCCAACCCATTACTAAGCTTGAATTTATTTCCACTTGATTTTTCTAGAATTGTAGGTGGACTTTTTGCCGTTATTCCTAGTTGAAAATATGCTTTTCCTAATGCATCTGTTGCCGACAATACAGGTGAAATTGCATTGACCTTTTTACTAACATCACTTACTAACTGCTTTTGAACATTGATGACTTTCCCTTGTTTGATTAAGAAATTAGATACTCTTCTAAATATCTCTATCCCATTATACCTTTGTACTACGAAACAATTATCAATATTGGTAGTAGATGAGGAATTCTCACTTTGAATCTCCCAATCACTTAATTCGCGATTCAAATTACTACTTCTGGCCTCAGGACCATTTAAATAATTTTGAATTATTTGCTTATTCGATTGCGAAAAAACTAATAATGGAGCTATAAAAACAAGGAAAAGTAAAATTTTTTTCATAAAAAACCATAGATAAGTGAATAGTTTACAAATCTAAGTGATTTATCCAGAATAACAAATATTTTAATAGCGCACAATTGTTAATTTTTAGCTGCAGTGATCGTTTTGTAATACAATAGTGCATTTCCGTCTGTCAATAGCGAGATAAAATGGCAAATGTGTAATAATCTACTATACAAGTCCTCTTTCTCTAAATGATGTTTCTCAGGCAGTATTTTTAAAATGAGAGCATCGTAATTTGATGCATTCTCGTTGTATTTATTATTAAAAGCGGTAATAAATTTATCTAACAACGTTTGTATAATTTGATAGCCTACAATTTCTTTTTCGACGACTTCGCGACTCTGATAAATATTATTCACACTAATCTTTATAATATCGTCCATTTGTGCTTTGTACTTGCTTTTATCCATAATTGCAAAAGGAAATTTCCCTTCCAGAATTAATGCTTCATTTTCGACAAATACTTTTACAGCATCATTAATTAAACTTCCTATTGCTAAGGCGCGCAAATAGCTAATTCGATCTTCTTTAGTCTCAAGTGTTTTGTACTTGGAAGTGTCAATACTGTCTTTGACAAGTTTTATCAAATATTCTAAAGCAAAATCTTCAGAAACGAGTCCTAAATTGATACCATCTTCAAAATCGATGATGGTATAACAAATATCATCTGCCGCCTCAACGAGATACGCCAAAGGATGGCGTTCATACCCCATATCTAAGCCTGATTTATTCGGAATCAAGCCCATGTCCTGTGCTACTTCTTGAAAAAAAGCTTTGTCTGTTTGAAAAAAACCATATTTTTTGTCCGCAATATTTTTGGTTGGTTTTTTAGGCAAACTCTCTTTTGGATATTTCATAAAAGCACCAAGAGTAGCATACGAAATACGAAGTCCTCCTTCAATTCCAGGACGACTTGCGGTAAGTACCGAAAAACCATTAGCATTGCCTTCAAAATCAATTAAATCTTGCCACTCTTTTGCCGTAAGTTGATCTTTGTATTTTTGTCCGTTTCCTATCGAAAAATACTCTCCAATAGCTTTTTCACCCGAATGTCCAAAAGGCGGATTCCCAATATCGTGCGCCAATGATGCTGCAGCTACAATTGCCCCAAAATCATTCATGTGATAACCGTGTACTTCTTTTAAATGAGGGTATTTTGCAATGATTTTTTTTCCTACCAAACGACCCAGAGAACGGCCAACGACTGATACTTCCAGACTATGTGTTAATCTAGTATGCACAAAATCAGTTTTGGATAATGGAATAACTTGTGTTTTATCTTGTAAACTTCTAAACGCCGAAGAAAAAATGATTCGATCATAATCTACCTCAAAACCCAAACGGGTATCGTCTTGTTCTACGCGTAATCGTTTGCCTTTGTCGCCTTGACGTTTAAGTGATAAAAGTTGTTCCCAGTTCATCATTGCTACTGTAATTTTCTAGTTTTTAAGGAGCGAATATAAAGAAAAAGAACCCAGTAGAAACAAAAAAAGCAGTCTAAAATAACTGCTTATATGCCCTAAGAACAACATTACAGGTTTACAATTTCGCCTTTGCTAAAAATTCATGCTTATTGACCACATAAGTTACGGATAGTGTATCATGCCAACCTCTTGAATTGCTGTTAAAAAATGAGAATATTTCAACAGGAATAAATCGCACTAAGGTTCTAATAAGTGTACTTTTTAGATTTGGTTTGCCGCCATTATGCTTTACAACTAGTGTTTTAGTAAAGTACTTCCCAAAAGTTCTGGATAAATAAAACTCCATAATGAAATAGTAAAAAAACATCACTATCAGTCCAAACAAGGCGTTTTCTGTGGGTGACAAACTGACAATCCAATCTGCTACTTGATAATTCCCTGTTACAACTCCTATCCCGTTTATGAGCGCTCCAATTCCTATTGTGAACAAGTAAACAATAAACAAATCAATGAGCACGTTTAAAAATCGCTTGGTTTTGGAAGCTAATAAATCCGCCGAAATAGTTAGTTCTGTAGTTTCCATGGTTATTTTTTTAAGGGTATTTTGCTACTTCGTAAAGTAATGTGGCAGTTTTGCAGTTAAATATGTGTTATATATGTACAAAGGTACACCTACATACAACTCATGAAGTTACACTATTTTAAGAGAGTGTTTCGAAATTCGCACTTTAAGGTTCTAAAACCAATCCTTTTGCGAGACTCCAACTCAAAACACGTATCACTATAACTATCAAAGGCCTTTTCAAAATCCTCAATTCTTAGCCCTGATAGCAGTGGAAATCCTTATATGCCGGTCCCGAAACCTCGGGATGGCGTATAAGATTGTAACGAATAGCAGGAAATAGCTCCAAAAAAAAATCGCCCTCCTTACATATTAAGGAGAACGATTTTATTAAAACTTTGACAACAGTACTATGTCTTGGTTTAGTATTTAACTACGATCCACACATTTCACAATCTTCTGGACCTGCATTTTTAGCTAGTTCGATCATGGCTCTGTATTCCGCTGCAGTCATTTCTACAGGTTCGGCTACAACAGGGATAGCAATGGGTTGTTCTTTAATAACAATAGGTTCTACTTTTTTATCGTTGTTTAAGGTAAATTTAATAGCATCAACGGCAGCTTTTGTTCTTAAATAATACATTCCGGTTTTAAGACCTGATTGCCAAGCATAAAAGTGCATGGAAGTTAATTTTGCATAATTAGCATTTTGCATGAACAAGTTCAATGATTGCGACTGATCTACAAAATACCCACGCTGGCGTGACATGTCAATGATATCCTTCATAGACATTTCCCAAACGGTTTTGTAAAGGTCTTTTAAATCCTGAGGAATATCAAGCGCTTGCACCGATCCGTTATTACGCATTAACTCTTGTTTCAGGGTTTCGTTCCACAAGCCACGCTCTACTAAATCGTGAAGCAAGTGTTTGTTTACCACAATAAACTCACCCGAAAGTACACGTCTGGTATAAATATTTGAAGTATAAGGCTCGAATGCTTCGTTGTTACCCAAAATTTGAGATGTAGATGCGGTTGGCATTGGCGCTACCAATAAAGAGTTACGAACACCGTGCTCCATAACTTCTTTACGAAGCGAAGCCCAATCCCAACGTCCTGATAAATCACCATCGGTTAATCCCCATAAATTGTACTGAAATTCTCCTTGCGAAATAGGCGATCCTTCATAACTTGAATATGGTCCTTCTTCTTTAGCCATTTCCATTGATGCTGTTACTGCTGCAAAGTACATGGTTTCAAAAATCTCTTGATTCAGTTTTTTAGCCTCGTCACTTGTAAATGGCATACGCAACATGATAAATGCGTCTGCAAGTCCTTGCACACCTAAACCAATTGGACGGTGGCGTTTATTAGAGTTTTCTCCTTCTTTAACCGGATAATAATTCCTGTCAATTACTTTATTTAAGTTACGCGTTACACGCTTAGTTACTGTATAAAACAAATCGTGATTGAATGCTCCGTTTTCAACAAACATCGGCAATGACAACGAAGCCAAGTTACATACTGCAATTTCATCTTTAGAAGTAAACTCCATAATCTCAGTACACAAATTCGACGAACGAATAGTACCTAGATTTTTTTGGTTTGATTTGCGGTTGGCTGCATCTTTATACAACATGTAAGGTGTTCCGGTCTCAATTTGCGACTCTAGGATTTTCTCCCACAATTCATGCGCTTTGATGGTTTTTCTACCTTTACCTGCTTTTTCATAATCAGTGTACATTTTTTCAAACTCTTCTCCATGCACATCATACAAGCCCGGACATTCGTTAGGACACATTAAGGTCCATAATCCATCTTCTTGCACACGTTTCATGAATAAATCCGAAGTCCACATCGCAAAAAACAAATCTCTTGCACGCATTTCTTCTTTTCCTGTATTCTTTTTCAAGTCTAAGAAATCAAAGATATCAGCATGCCAGGTTTCTATATAAATAGCAAAACTTCCTTTACGTTTTCCGCCTCCTTGATCTACGTAACGAGCCGTATCATTAAACACACGCAACATCGGAACAATCCCGTTTGAGGTTCCGTTAGTTCCACGAATGTACGATCCTGTAGCTCTTACGTTGTGAATTGAAAGTCCAATTCCACCTGCTGATTGCGAAATTTTAGCCGTTTGTTTCAACGTATCATAAATCCCATCAATACTGTCATCTTGCATTGCCAATAGGAAACAGCTCGACATTTGAGGTTTTGGAGTACCCGCATTAAATAAGGTAGGCGTAGCATGGGTAAAGAATTTTTTCGACATTAAGTCGTAAGTTTCAATAACCGATTTCAAGTCATCTAAATGGATTCCCACCGATACACGCATCAACATATGCTGCGGACGCTCTACAATTTTACCGTTTATTTTAAGCAAATACGATCTTTCTAGTGTTTTAAAACCAAAATAATCGTAGTTGAAATCTCTGTTGTATATAATGTGCGAGTCTAAAAACTCAGCGTTATCCATAATCACTTTATGCACTTCCTCAGATAGTAACGGAGCGTATTGACCGTTTCTTGGGTTTACATAATTAAACATATCATTCATCGTCTCAGAGAATGATTTCTTAGTATTCGAATGTAAATTTGAGATCGCAATACGAGCCGCCAACTGTGCGTAATCTGGGTGCGCAATGGTCATTGAGGCAGCAGTTTCGGCAGCAAGATTATCTAATTCTGATGTTGAAACCCCATCATAAAGCCCTTCAATAACACGCATTGCTACTTTTACAGCATCTACTAAATCATTCAAACCATAGCATAGTTTTTTAATCCTATCTGTGATTTTGTCAAACATCACTGGCTCTTTGTGCCCGTCTCTTTTTACTACGTACATACTTTTTCTTTTTTTTAAAACAGAAAATCCCTTCGCTGTTTTTAGTTATTTGTTTATTATTTCGCAGCATGACCACCACAACTTTTGTGGCAGCAACTACTATTGGTGGGTACTGATTTGGCATAAAGTTCAGTTTCTTTATTTTCGGGAGCTTATCCCGCTGTCATTCCAATCTTTTTAGTCCTGAGAAAAATCAGGACTAGAAAGGATTTTCCCTTCCATCGGGGCTAGGAAGGTAGTAGGTATATTCAAAACCGATTAAAAATCGGCGTCGAAGGTAATTTTTTGTGCTTCTTCATCGGTATTCATTACACCTGCTTTTTGGTATTCAGCTACTTTTTTCTCGAAGAAATTGGTTTTTCCTTGCAATGAAATCATATCCATAAAATCAAAAGGATTCGCTGTGTTGTATTCTCTGTCGCAACCTAATTCTACTAATAAACGATCCGCCACAAACTCCAAGTACTGTGTCATCAATCCTGCGTTCATTCCTATTAAAGAAACCGGAAGAGACTCCGTGATAAACTCTCTTTCAATATTCAAAGCATCCACAATAATTTCTCTAATTCTATCTTTTGGCACTTTGTTAACCAAGTGGTGGTTGTGCAAGTGCACGGCAAAGTCACAATGCACCCCTTCATCACGAGAAATCAACTCATTCGAAAAGGTGAGTCCTGGCATTAAGCCACGTTTTTTCAACCAGTAAATAGAACAAAATGCACCTGAGAAAAAGATACCTTCTACCGCTGCAAAAGCAATCAAACGCTCTGCAAACGAATCCGATTCAATCCATTTCAAAGCCCAGTCTGCTTTTTTCTTAATAGCAGGAAAAACTTCAAGTGCATTGAACAACTCATCTTTCTCTGCTTCGTCTTTCACGTAAGTATCAATTAATAACGAGTACGTTTCGCTATGAATGTTTTCCATCATGATTTGAAAGCCATAAAAAAACTTTGCCTCAGCATATTGTACCTCGTTTACAAAATTCTCTGCCAAATTTTCGTTTACAATCCCATCCGAAGCAGCAAAAAATGCTAATATGTGTTTTACAAAATAACGCTCCTCATCCGAAAGTTTGTTATTCCAGTCATTCAAATCTTGTGATAAATCGATCTCCTCCGCAGTCCAAAAACTAGCTTCCATCTTTTTATACCACTCCCAAATATCATGATGTTTGATCGGAAAAATCACGAAACGATTCTTATTCTCTTGCAATATTGGTTCCACTTGTGTCATTTTATTTTTTTATTTTGTTGTGATTTTAACGAAATTTTATGCTTTCTGGGGATTACAAAGGTTGTAAAATATTGCCGGAATTGAAAGCCAAACTTATCCACAATCGCCACTAGTTTTTAACAAAGAGAAAAAAAAGTCAGCGAAATTTTATAAATTATAAAAAACTGAAAATCAGTATTTTATAATTCACAAAGGGCTCTTAAGTACTGTAAAATATAGGATTTTAAAATAGAAAACAAGAACTTTTTTATCTATTTTGAATTGTTTTTATACTCTTCTGCAACCGTTTCTAACTCCGCGTACCAGTCCTCACCAAATTTTCTAACCAACGCTTCTTTGACAAATTTATAAACAGGTACTTCCAACTCCTGACCTAAGGAACAGGCCGGATCACAAATATCCCATTTGTCATAATTAACGGCAGCAAACTCCGTGAAATCTTTTACACGTATTGGATACAAATGACAGGAAACCGGTTTTTTCCAATCGATTATCCCTTGATTGTAGGCTTGCTCGATCCCACACAAAGCGGTTTTGCCATCAAAAATGACATAAGCACAATCTTTATTATCAATAAGTGGCGTTTCAAGATCACCATCGGTACCTACGGTCCAAGTTCCTTGCGCTTCGATAGCAGCAATTCCTTGTTTGCGTAAAAATGGTTTTACCTTAGGATAAATTTCTTCTAAGATCTTGGTTTCCTCCACGCTCAAAGGAGCACCCGCATCCCCATCAACGCAACAAGCACCTTTACAGGCCGACAAATTGCAAACAAAATCTTTTCCGAGTATGTCTTCTGAGACGATGGTTTTTCCTAATTGAAACATTCTTTTGGGGGAGTGAGATTATAAAGTGCAAAGGTAATCAAAGTAACTTGTAAATTTCTGGGAACAAACCAACTTTAACTTTTAAAAAAACCAGAGAAAAAATTAAATTACAATAGGACACAACCCAATAATAGTACCCATTACAAGAATTCTAAAGCCCCGATTTGTCCAAAAAAAAGTCTCTAAAAAAAGGAATCAGAATTAGTGTAATAAAATATAATTGTTGTCAAAAATCTAGTGAAAATCGTAACTTTGCAAACAAAAAAGCTATGTTTAACATCGATTTTAGAGAAATAATTACAGTTGGAATGGTGCTTTTTGCAGTAATTGATATCGTAGGAACTATTCCTATTATTGTTGATTTAAGATCAAAGCATGGGCATATTGAATCTGAAAAAGCGTCTATCGTAGCTGGTATTATTATGATTGTTTTCCTTTTTGTGGGAGAAGAATTATTGAACTTAATAGGAATTGATGTGAACTCATTTGCCGTTGCTGGTTCTTTTGTGTTGTTCTTTTTGGCACTCGAAATGATTTTAGGTATTCGTATTTACCGTGATGAGGAAGCGAGCTCTGCCTCTATTGTGCCATTAGCATTCCCACTTATTGCTGGAGCAGGAACAATGACAACTTTACTTTCCTTACGATCTCAGTTTTCGACTATAAACATTGTTATTGCCATATTTTTAAATATTATCCTCGTTTACATTGTATTGAAATCATCTTCTAAAATCGAAAAAATACTTGGAGAGAATGGGCTTGGAGTGATCCGAAAAACATTTGGAGTAGTACTTCTGGCAATAGCTGTTAAATTATTCGCCGCGAATGTTAAAGGTTTGTTCGTATAAGATAAATTTTTATAAATTTACTCCCTAAAATATTTTCAAAAGAAAATTCAATTTTCGATTCAAAACTTTTTTACATCAAAAAAACAAAACATATTATGAAAATTTTCACTAACATCTTGGTGTTATTAGCAGTAGCGCTAATCATATTTAATGTTACTTTATTGGATTATAGAAATCCATTTCAAGGAGATAGCGTAGTTGCTTTTATTGGAATTGCAGCTTCTTTATGTGCTGTTTTGATTCTTTTAATTTTAAAAACAGCCAAAAAGATTGAAGAGAAATCAAATGAGCAACTGTAACACTATTTGATGTTCTTCTAATCAACACAGGCATTTTAGAAATAGTGTACACACTGGTATTGGGCTCTATAAAAACAGATCCTTTATCACGCACAAAAGGTTTGGCCTATTCAATTATCAAAAAATTTCTTCGATTTAAGACACACTTTTTGATATTTCGAAACTTGGGGTTTCGTTGTTAATCATTATCAAAAACCCAACAGCATAGTAAAGGCACCATACAACCCCTTCGAACTTACTATATTTCTTTCTGAGAAAAATAAGGCGGACAATTATTTGACAGTTGCCTTAACCATCGCGTCTTCTTTTAAAATAATTTGATAATAATAGCTTTCCCCGTATAATTGTCGAGCAAATTCAGCAGCCAAATATCTTTTGACCAACGACTTGCTTTTTCCAAAATTCAAATCCAAGCCGTTTCCTGAAATAAATTTCTGAAACAAATTAAAATACACATCGGTTTGATTCATTTTTACTTTGAATTGCTCAAAGCTAAGACCATTAAAAGCGCTTCTATTTTTATCTAATTGTACAAAAACAAAATTACCCAGAATTCCTGACTGCAGTAAGTAAGCCGTACTTTCATTACCATGCTCTACTTCAAGCGGTACAAAAACATCAGGCACTATTCCTCCGCCGCCGTATACAATTTTACCTTTTTTTGTCTTGAATTTTAATGTATCAGCAACTTTAATGCTATCTTTTTCATACAATTCTCCATTTCCAAAACGAGACTCTGATTCCTTAAAGTAAGCCTCATTGCCTTTCGAATAGGGCTTTTGAATAGAACGTCCCGTTGGTGTGTAATACCTTGCAATGGTCAATCGAACCGCTGAACCATCCGCAAAATCCATTTCTCGCTGTACCAATCCTTTTCCAAAAGAACGACGACCCACTATGGTTCCTCGATCATTATCCTGAATGGCTCCTGCAAGAATTTCACTGGCCGAAGCGCTATTTTCGTTTATTAAAACAAATACATTTCCGTTTTCAAAACTGCCTTTTTTGGTTGCAAATGTCTTGTCTATCTTCCCATTTTTATTTTTGGTGAAAACTATCAATTGCTTATCCATTAATAGCTCATCGGCAATAGCAATCGCTTCTTCCATGTAACCACCACCATTATCTCGCACATCAATTACAAGTGATTTTGCCCCTTGCTTTTTGAGTTTAGCCAAACCTGCCATAAACTCTCTGTAGGTAGTTTCTGCAAATCTATTTATTTTTATATATCCCGTTTGATTGCTCAACAGTAAGGCTGCATCTACACTTTTCAGCGGAATAACATCTCTTTTTATTTTTATTTTAAGTTTTTTGCCTTCTGATTTTCTGAAGATCGTAAGTTCAATATCTGAACCTACCGTTCCTTTTAGTTTAGAAAACAAACTATCACTTGGCAGTTTACGCCCAAATAATTTCGTTTTATCAGCATACAAAATACGGTCTCCAGCTTTTATTCCAGCTTTTGCCGAAGGGCCATTCTCTACTGGTTTGATAACTGCAACAGAGTCGTTGTACATGTAAAAGTTTACGCCTATTCCCACGAAATTTCCTTGCATACTCTCCACCACTTCTAGTTGGTCACTCGGCGGAATATAAACAGAATGGGGATCAAGCTGCGCCAAAATATTATCTACGGTCAAATTGACAATCGAATCTGTGTTGACATTATCTACATATTCATTATCTATAAAATCGATGAGTTTATTGAGCTTGCTTCTCGAATTATTTCTATTTGAAAAGTCAGCAACATTAGGAAAATTCAACATTCCACCCAATACAAAACCCAGAGCGAGTGTTGCAAAAATAAGAATGGGCAAATATTTTAGATTATTTTTCATGTAAAGTCACCATTTTACTCTTCTAATACTGGAATATGCTCCACCTCTACTCCTGCTTTTATTAAGAACTGAATCCCAGAATCATCGCGATACCCATTGTGATACACCACTCTTTTTATTCCAGATTGATGAATTAATTTGCTGCATTCTTTACAAGGCGAAAGTGTGATATATAACGTTGCTCCCTCACAGGACTGGGTAGATCGTGCAACTTTCAGGATGGCATTTGCTTCAGCATGCAAAACATCCCAACGCGTTAATCCTTCTTCATCTTCACAGCAATTTTCAAAACCGCTTGGAGTTCCATTATACCCATCAGAAATTATCATACGATCCCGCACAATAATTGCTCCCACTTGCTTGCGCTTGCAATACGATAATAAACTCCATTCTTTTGCAATCCTTAAATACGCTTTATCGTATTTATTCAATTTTTTTTCACTCATTTTATCTGATCCAGATTTCACTTTGTATTATTAAAGGAATTACTAATCCTATTATAAAGGCTGACATTACTAGAGTCCAATCGCGTTTGGAGAATCTAAAAATGGTTTGAACTATATAGGACACTATCAAAACTACAAAAACAACAACAATTTGTGCTGCTTCAATACCCAATGCAAACTCAGATAGCGGTAGTATTTTTGAGGTTGCATCACCTCCCAATATCGATTTGAAATAATTTGAAAAACCCAACCCATGAATTATTCCAAAAAAAAGCGTAATAAAAAAAACCAAATTTATACTCTCTTTTTTACTGGATTTTCCCGCTGTAAAAAGGTTGAACAAGGCTGTTATTAGAATTGTTATCGGAATTAATAATTCTACAACATTTACTTTAATCGCAATTATTCCAAAAACAGAAAGCAACAAAGCCATCGTGTGTCCAATAGTAAATAGTGTTACTAGTAGGACTATTCTTTTCCAATCTTTAAAAGTAAAAGGAATTGCTAATGCTATCAAAAACAAAACATGATCATACGCGTGAATGTCTAAAACGTGTTTTAATCCAATTTGAAAGTAAATCCAAAACTCTGACATGATTACAATATTAGGTTGCTATAGGGTTTGTAAACTTACGATTAATTTTGAAAATGAGTGATTTCATTATTTAAAATAAATGCACTTCAAGTGAGATCAATTCCAAAAAAAATATAAAAAATTTAAAATCATTAATTTAAAAATAGATTTATCTTTGTAAGATAAAAAAACAACAACTATGTCATTTTCAGATTTATTTGATAGCGAATTCAAACAAAGGAATAAAGGTCATTTTTCAGCTATTGTTCGTGTAGCTCTTGCTGACGATACGTTTACTCCAGAAGAGAAATTATTTTTAGACAAACTGGCTGTTCGATTGGAAATTTCTCCAGCAGAATATGAAGAAATTTTAGAAAATCCTTTAAAATATCCTATAAACCCTCCTTATTTGCACGAGCAAAAACTAGAACGTTTATTTGATTTAGCACGAATGGTGCATGTAGATCATCATCTTGGTGATATACAAGAATTATTGTTAAGAAAATTTGGAGTGGCACTTGGTTTCAATGCTGAAAATGTAAATTATATTGTACACAAAGCCCTCACGCTCGTGGACAAAAAAGTAGATTTAGACACGTTCCTTTTCGAAATGCAAAACATGAATAAGTAATTCTAAAGCATAAAAATACCCCAAATAGCATCAGCTTTTTGGGGTACTTTTTTTACATTTCGAAAGTTTTTGTATTAAAATCTTTTTTAGTACTTGCTTAGTTTTGCTTTGTACATGAATTCTTCTGCTTTTTCAACCATGTTGTAACTTCCGCAAAAGAACGGCACTCTTTCATGCAATTCTGTAGGCTCAATCTCCATGATTCTATTAAAACCGTCTGAAGCTTTTCCTCCTGCTTGTTCTGTAATAAATGCTAGTGGATTGCACTCATATAGCAAACGCAATTTTCCTTTTGGTGCTTTAGAACTGGTAGGATATAAATAAATTCCACCTTTAATCATATTTCTGTGAATATCTGAAACCAGACTTCCAATATATCTCGAAGTATACGGTCTGTCTCCTTCCTCAAACTGACAATATTTTATGTAATCTTTTACCCCTTGCGGAAAATGAACATAATTCCCTTCATTTATAGAATAAATATGACCGTCTGTTGGGAATTTCATTTTAGGATGCGATAAATAAAAAGTTCCAATGGCAGGATTCAATGTAAATCCATTAACTCCATGACCAGTAGTATAGACTAACATCGTAGAGGTTCCGTAAATTACATATCCCGCAGCAACCTGATTGATTCCCGGCTGTAGAAAATCTTCAAGAGTAACTGGAGTTCCTATTGGAGTAACTCTTCTATAAACTGAAAATATAGTTCCAACAGAAACATTAACATCAATATTTGAAGAGCCGTCAAGCGGATCCATCAAGACCACATATTTGTTGTTATGACTGTTATCGCTTCCTTCTACTGTGATAAAATCATCATTTTCTTCAGAGGCAATCCCACATACAATTTCACGATTTATAAGCGTTTGAATAAACACTTCATTAGCGTAAACATCCAATTTTTGTTGGTCTTCCCCTTGTATGTTTTGTTCTCCAGCTGCCCCAACAATATCAACCAGTCCAGCTTTATTTACTTTGTAATTGACTACTTTGGCGGCCAAACGAATAGAGTTAATAATTCGGGATAATTCGCCTGATGAATATTGAAAAGCATTTTGATTCTCAATGATAAATTCTCCTAGTGTTTTGTTGCGTTCTTCCATTACGAAATCGATGTAGTTATTTTGAAGTCACAAATATCGTTTTTTTTGTGAAAACAATTTGAATACTATTTATTTACTTTGGCACTATTGTATATTTGCTGAATAAAACTCAAAATAAATAAGTAAAAATGTAATAAAAATGCATTTATGAATCATTAAAATAAAATTTTATGAATATTAGAAAGGGCAAACCCGAGGATATGCACGCAGTTTTGGGACTTATTCAAGAATTAGCGGTATTTGAAAAGGAACCTGATGCTGTTCTAGTTACTGTTGATGATTTAATTCGCGATGGTTTTGGTCCTGTTCCTCTATTTCATGTTTTTGTTGCCGAAATTGAAAATGACCCTACTGATGCGGAACAAGGAATGCAAATTGTAGGTATCGCGCTTTACTATTATCGCTTTTCGACTTGGAAAGGAAAAACAATTCATCTAGAAGATTTAGTAGTAAAAGACAAAATGCGTGGTACTGGTTTGGGCTACGCGTTGTATTCTGAAATTATAAAACAAGGTAAAAAAGACCAAGTACGCCGTGTGGAATGGAATGTGCTAGACTGGAATACTCCCGCAATCGAATTTTATGAAAAGTCAGGAGCCAAAGTACTTCGTGATTGGTATGTAGTGCAAATGGATGAAATAGGAATCAACAATTTTACTGAAAATAAGTTAAAAAAATAAAATTACGGTTGCATTTAAAAGCTGGAAATTAGAATTATATAATTGGAATTTATAGTAGTATGAGAGTATTCAAATTTGGAGGAGCCTCTGTCAAGGATGCTGCAGGAATCAAGAACGTATATGACGTTTTACAAAAAGTAGGCTACGAAGATGTATTGTTGGTCGTTTCTGCAATGGGCAAAACGACGAATGCACTAGAGATTGTCATAAAAAACTATTTTGACAAATCAGCAGAGTTAAATTCGTCGGTTCAAGAAGTAAAAAAATACCACAATCAAATTTTGATGGATTTATTTGAAGATGACAAAAATGATGTTTTTGTCGCTGTCAATACCCAATTTGCTGATTTAGAATATTTTTTGGCACACAATAAATCGCCCAATTACAATTTCGTATACGACCAAATTGTAAGTTACGGTGAATTAATTTCGACAACCATTCTTAGTCATTTCATGAATTTCATGGGCATAAAAACACAATGGCTGGATGTTCGCAATTTCATAAAAACGGATGCCAATTATAGAGATGCGGAAGTCGATTGGGAATTGACACAAAAAAATATTTCTAAAACTGTAAAGCGTAAAATATTAAATATTACACAAGGTTTCTTAGGTTCTGATGAGAATAATTTCACCACTACTTTAGGACGTGAAGGCTCCGATTATACTGCCGCAATTTTTGCTTATTGCTTAAATGCGCAAAGTGTAACCATCTGGAAAGATGTTCCCGGTGTTATGAATGCCGATCCAAGATATTTTGAAAACGCGAGTTTATTGAATCAGATTTCTTATCGTGAAGCAATAGAACTGGCTTTTTATGGCGCAACGGTCATTCATCCAAAAACGCTGCAGCCGCTTCAAAAAAAGGAAATTCCTTTGTATGTAAAATCATTTATAAACCCTTTACTAACGGGAACTAGTGTTTCTAAAGGAGTCGACTTAGAACCATATTTACCCTGTTTTATTGTTAAAAGAAACCAACTTTTAATTTCACTTTCTTCTATCGATTTTTCCTTTATTATGGAAGAGAACATTAGCGAAATTTTTGCCTTGTTTCATCAATTTAAAATAAAAGTAAACTTAATCCAAAATTCAGCCATAAGTTTCTCTGTCTGTGTTGAAGATAAATTTGATAATTTTAAAGCTTTGAATGCCATTTTATCCAAAAAATTCAAAGTAGAATTTGACGAAAATGTAACCTTATATACCATTAGACACTTTAACGAAAATGCGGCACAAACTGTTGAAGAAAACAAAGTTGTTTTATTGAAACAAGTGAGTCGTGAAACCATGCAAGTGGTAACAAAAGAAGTTTAGCATATTATTTTCGACTTCTTAAAAATGGGAATCAAGTGCATTGATTCCCATTTTTTTTTATTTTTTTAGAGGTGAATCCAAACACTCCAAACGAGAATCCATACATTTCATTTTCTCATTGTAACATGCTCTAAATATCAAATTATAAATACTACTTTTGATACTTTCGAGTTATAGTATTTATGTTGAAAAAATTACTTTTTTGGATTGTAATCAGCTGTTTTTCTGGGCTCCATGCTCAGGAGATTAATTCGCTCTACAAAAACAAAAAAATTCTCCCTTCCCGCGACACTATTTTTATTGAAAAAGAAAGTATAAACTCCAGTTTTTTCAAGTTGCTTGACGCCAAAGGAAAACGCATTGACAGCACTTACTTTGTAGTAAATTTCAAGAAAGGAACATTGATTTTCAAAGAAAATTGGGTTGTAAATTCTGATTCGCTGACTATTCAATATTTAAAATTCCCCGAAATACTCACTAAAGAATACCGCATTTACGACCCGAGTAAAGTGGTAAGTAATGAAGCAGGCAAAGACAATTTATACACAATAGAGAATAAAAACCCCAAAAAAAATATTCCATTTGATGGATTGAATACTTCTGGAAGCATTACCCGTGGCATAACCATTGGGAACAATCAAAATGCGGTTTTAAATTCGAATTTAGATCTACAAATCACCGGTAAAATATCTGAGAAAGTAAGCTTAAGAGCTTCTATTCAAGACAGTAATATTCCGCTGCAAGATGGCGGATATTCCCAGAAATTAGATCAATTTGACAATGTATTCATGGAGCTATTTAGTGATCAATGGAACATTCGTGCGGGTGATATTTTTCTCGAAAATAAGAAAACGCAATTCTTAAATTTTAATAAAAAAGTACAGGGACTGGCCACAAATTTCAACTTTGGAACCGAAACTAACAAAACCAATGTATTTGCATCTGCAGCACTGGTTCGCGGCCAATATGCCAAAAGTAATTTTGTAGGACAAGAAGGCAACCAAGGCCCTTACAAATTAAAAGGCCAAAATGGAGAATTATATGTACTCGTTGTGTCTGGTTCTGAGCGTGTTTACGTCAACGGAACTTTATTAAAACGTGGCGAAAATAATGATTATACGATCGATTACAATGCAGGTGAAATTGTATTTACACCGCTTTTCACCATCACTTCTGAAATGCGAATTGCTATAGAATACCAATTTTCTGATCGCAATTACACCCGTTTTGTCACCTATGCAGGAGCAACGCACGACTCTAAGAAATGGAGTTTTGGAGGTTATTTGTATTCAGAAAATGATGTCAAAAACCAACCCTTGCAACAAAATTTATCACAGGAACAAGCACAAATATTAGTAAATGCAGGAGATAATCCTAGATTGATGACAGCACCTTCGGCGTACAGTGACACCTATTCAGAAAACAAAGTACTGTATCGGAAAACAGTGTTTAATGCCGTCGAAATTTTCGAATATTCGAATGATGCGCAACAAGAATTATTTAATGTACGATTTACATTAGTTGGCACCAATATTGGAAATTACATAATAACGAATTCTGCAACAATTTCTCGGGTTTATGAATACATCCCGCCCGTAAATGGTATTCCACAAGGAAATTATGAGCCCATAATTCAGCTTATTGCGCCAACAAAAGTTCAAGTCGCCACCTTTTTAGGAAAATACAAACCAACGGAAAAAACTGCTGTCGATTTTGAGTTTGGCATTAGCAATGCTGATCAAAATTTATTTTCTTCGATTGATGACGCCAATAATAAAGGTATAGCTGGAAAAATAAATACCAAGCAGCGACTTTATTCAAAGAAATGGCAAATCGATGCTTTTGCTAATTATCAGTTGATACAAAAAAACTTCAGATCAGTCGAACGGTTGTTCAACATCGAATTTGATCGAGACTGGAATATAGGAACTGCGGGTGTTGGCAATCAAAGTTTACTCATTTCCGGACTACAATTTGACTTAAAACCAAAACCCAAATCAATTACAGCAGGACTTTTACTGTATCAGTTTGAAAAACTTGATTTTTCTGAAAATTTTTCGGGTAATAGGCATCTATTAAGTGGGGTGTTTCGGGTAAAAGGTTGGTCTTTTCAAAACCAAGGTAGCTTTCTAAAAAGTGATGGCGCCATTTCATCATCGAAGTTTTTAAGAAACCAATCACAAATGCGTTTCCATTTCAAAAAAAACTGGATTGGCTCCAGCCTTCGATTAGAAGACAACCAAGAGAAAAGCAAAACAACCAACCAGTTTTCGGCTTTAAGCCAAAAATTTACCGAGTATGGCATTTTTTCAGGACGAGGCGATAGCACCAAGATTTTTGTTGAAATAGGATACTTGAGAAGAACCAATGACAGTTTGCACTCTCAAAGTGCTGGAAATAGGATTCAACGCGTGAACTCGTCGCAAGCCTTTCAACTGAAGTCAAAATTAATACAAACCAATAAAAACGATTTATCTGTTTATGCAAATTATAGAGTCCTAGATTTTGTAGACCCAACCCGAAAAAAAGAACCTACCTTAAATTCGAGAATAGTGTACACCGATCGTTTTTTCAATCAATTAATTCTAAGCACTTCGGTTTACGAAACGAACTCAGGAAGTATTCCACAACAAGAATTTACCTACCTTAAAGTTGCCGCAGGACAAGGCGTTTATACGTGGAATGATTATAACGGCAATGGTGCTCAAGAATTACAGGAGTTTGAAGTCGCACCATTTATAGATCAAGCAGCATTTATTCGGATCTTTTTACCCAATCGAATTTACATTAAAACACATCAAAATAAGTTTTCACAATCAGTGACAATAAACCCCAATCAATGGCAAAATGAAAAAGGATTAAAAAAACTACTTTCCTATTTTTATAATCAAACTGCGTTTATCATCGACCGAAAAACGAGAAGTAACGGCGCAAATTTCGAATTAAATCCGTTCAGCAACTCGAATGAAAATGTACTCGGATTGAATTCTAGTTTTAGAAATAGTTTGTTTTACAATCGAGGAAAGCAAAACCATTCAATGACCTATTCGTATTTACAAAATAAAACAAAAAACTTACTCTCAATAGGTTCTCAGGAAGCAACAAATAATTCCCATCAATTGCAATACAACCATTTGTATCAAAAAAGTTGGTTGTTTGGTCTTTTTGCCAAAACAATTCAGACTGCTATTCAATCTGAGAATTTTCCAGAAAAAAATTATGAAATAAACGGATTTCAATTGGCACCAAAAATCAGTTATTTATTCTCTAAAAATACCAGTTGGGATATTTTTTATGAATTACAAAGTAAAAAAAACCAAATTGGAGTCTTCGAAATATTATTGCAAAACCGTTTTGGAACCGCTTTTTCCTACGCTAGTACTAAAAAAATAACACTGAACGGTGAAGTTTCTTTTTACCAAAATAAATTTGAAGGAAATGAGTTTTCTGCAGTTGGGTTTCAAATGCTCGAGGGATTACAAACCGGACAAAACTTGACTTGGAGATTGCTTTTGCAAAAAAAAATTACACAATTCTTAGACATCAACTTGAATTACCAAGGGCGTAAAAGCGAAACGAGCCAGGCCATTCATACTGGAAATGTGCAACTGAGAGCTTATTTTTAAGAAGAATTGCAAGAATAATTTATTCAAATACCAATTTATTTCTTATTTTTATTAAACAACCTTAAAATGAAACGATTATGAAAAAATTATTTTTATTCTTCTTTGCGATTATTATATCGGCAAATATGAATGCGCAAGAAACTGCTGCTGAAAAAAAAGCTGCAAATGCTAGAACTGAAAAATTAGCAAATGCTAAAAAAGAAAGAGCCGCCGCAGCAAAAGAAAGAGCCACTGTAGCCAAAGAGAAAGCAGATGTGGCAAAAGAAAAAGCAAACAAAGCAAAAGAATCTATTACTGAAAGAACAACAAAAGCAAAAGCTACAGCTACCAAAAAAAAATCAGAAGCTTTGAAAGACAAAGCCTCTGTTGCTAAAGAAAAGGCGACAACTGCGAGAAAAGAGGCAGCAACTACAAGAAAAACAGCTACCAAAACGAGAGTTAAAAACACTACTGAAAAAGTAAACACCGCAAATGAAAAAGCTGAAAATGCAAATGAAAAAGCAACAGCTAATAAAGTAACAGCGAAAGAAAAAGCAGCGGCAGCAAGAACCAAAGTTGAATCAGCTAAAGTGAAAGTTGCAGCATCAAAAAAAATCAGAGAAACAACTGAAAAAGCACCTAAAGTAGCCGACAAAATTACCGGCGAATACAATGGCAAAAAAGTGTACACCGGTCCTAGAGGGGGGAAATATTATATTAATGCTAACGGAAATAAAACGTACATTCAGGAGTAATAATTTACAGACAAATGTTACAGAAAACTGTTCTAAATAGACTGCTACAAAATAGTGTTACACTTTTTTAGGGTAGTTTAAAAAGGGCAGTTTTTTTTATTAGACAACTAAAAAAAACATATTAATTTAATAGTTTAGTAATAGTTTACAAATATTATAACGCCTGAACAACTGTATCTTTCCCCAAAAGAAATATTAGATACCTTTACAAATGAATATAAAAACTGAGCCTAAAACTATTTTAATAGCACCTTTAAATTGGGGTTTAGGTCATGCAACTCGCTGCATCCCTATCATAAGAGCTTTGCTTAAGAACAACTATATTCCTATAATTGCATCAGATGGAATTGCACTTGCATTACTACGAAAAGAGTTTCCGGCAGTTCAAACACTCGAACTCCCATCCTACCATGTTGAATATGCTGAGAATGGGGCCAATTTTAAATGGAAACTAATACAAAATGGCCCAAAAATGATAAGAGCCATTCAGCAAGAAAAAAAAATAATTCAAGATTGGGTTGAGAAATATGCGATAGACGGTATCATTTCTGATAATAGATTGGGTGTTTTAAGCAAAAAAATCCCGTCTGTTTTTATCACGCATCAATTGAATGTGATAACCGGTAACACCACTTGGATCACCAGTAAAATACATCAAACTATCATAAAAAAATATTCGGAATGCTGGGTGCCCGATCTTGACGGAACTATAAATCTAACAGGTAAACTAGGTCATGTGAATCATCCCAATCTCAAAACAAAATACATTGGGCCTTTGAGCCGACTCCAAAAGAAATTAGTACCAAAAAAATACGATTTACTTGTAATTCTGTCAGGTCCGGAACCACAGCGTGGTATGTTAGAAAAGCACTTAAAAGCAGAAATAGTTAAATACAATGGCACTGTAATTTTCATTGAAGGAAATATCGAAAAAGAACAAAAAATAACAACGATTGGTACTGTTATCTATTACAACTTTATGAATTCAACTGAGTTAGAACAAGCTTTTAACGAAAGTGAAATGGTGCTTTGCCGTTCTGGTTATACGACCATTATGGATCTGGCTCAATTGAGAAAAAAAGCCTTCTTTATTCCCACACCCGGACAGTACGAGCAAGAATACTTAGCTGAAAAGTTCCAAACTGAAAGATTGGTGCCTTATGCCACACAAACTGATTTCAAAATGGAAGATCTTGCAAAAATAGAAGACTATAGAGGTTTGCCTCAAATGAATTCTAAAATAGATTGGGAGAATTTGTTCCAAGTTTTTGAAAAATAATCAAACTTTGATTCGCAGAAATAAAAAAAACCGATTCACAAGAATCGGTTTTTAAATTGTTATAATCTTTGATTTTATGCTATTTTTTTACTTGATTTGTTTTCTCAAGTGTGAATGAAAATTCAGAACCTACACCGTACGTACTGTCTACATAAATTTTCTCATCATGTGCTTCAATAATATGTTTCACGATAGACAATCCTAAACCTGAACCTCCTTCTGTTCTGGCTCCACTCTTATCCACTCTATAAAATCGCTCAAAAAGTCTAGGAATATTTTTCTTTTCTATTCCTTCACCATTATCTGTAATGCGTACAATAACTTTTTCATTGGTTAAATCCTCGATACTAACCTCGGTAGAACCTTTCTCTTTTCCATATTTAATAGAGTTTACAACGAGATTCATGACTACTTGTTGAATTTTTTCCTGATCTCCAACCACCATAACGGGTTTGTTGTATCGCATATCAAACATGAGCAGTATGTCTTTTTTTGAGGCTTTCATTTCTAGCAAATCAAAAACATTTTGTACGAGCTTTACGATATCAAATTCGGCTATTTCTAAATTCAGATCTCCTATTTCAAGTTTCGAAATCATGTCTAAATCCTGTACAATGTAAATCAATCTTTCGACTCCTTTTTCGGCGCGTTCCAAGTATTTTTTTCGAATGGTTTTATCGTTCATAGCACCATCCAGCAAAGTCGACAAATAACCCTGTACTGTAAATAAAGGAGTTTTCAGCTCATGGGAAACGTTGCCAAGAAATTCTCTTCGATATTCCTCACGGACTTTTAACGTTTCTATTTCTAGTTTTTTATCTGTTGCAAACTTTTTTACTTCTCGAGTAAGCGTTGCCATATCTGTGGTTATAGGCTGGTTTCTAAAAGTACTTGACTCGAGTAAAGAAACATCATCGTAAATTTTCTTTACTTTTTTATAAATAAAACGCTCTACTCGATATTGAATAACAAGAAAAGAAAATGTACCAATAGCGATAGCAAAAATCAAACTAAATTGATACGAAAATTTGAAAAACAAATAGGTCAAAAAGCTAACTAATCCAGTAGAAAAAAGGGTAATATAAAGCGCAGACTTTACAGCGAAGCGATATGTTTTTTTAAAATTTATTGTCATTTACACTTCAAACTTGTATCCTACTCCTTTTATGGTTTTAAACAATTCCTCTCCAATTTTTTCGCGCAGTTTACGAATATGCACATCAATAGTTCTGCCACCAACAACAACTTCGTTGCCCCAAACTTTGTCTAAAATTTCATCGCGTTTAAAAACTTTCCCTGGCTTTGAAGCCAATAAATAAAACAATTCAAACTCTTTTCTAGGTAAAGCAATTTCAATGTTGTCCTTTACAATTTTATACTCTTCGCGATTAATTTCGATACCACCTACATTAAGTGTTTCGCTATTAATCTCTTTGTCTTTTAAGCGTCGTAGTAGCGCTTTTACTTTGCTAACTAATAATTTAGGCTTAATTGGTTTTGTGATATAATCATCCGCACCGGCATCAAAACCAGCAACTTGAGAATAATCTTCACTTCTTGCTGTTAGGAACGTAATCAAAACATTACTCAGTTCAGGAATTTTTCGAATATTTTCGCAAGCTTCCATTCCATCCATTTCTGGCATCATAACATCCATAATAATAAGGTCTGGAAGTTCTTTTTTAGCTTTGACTATCGCGTCTTTACCATTTACCGCCGTAACAATTTGATACCCCTCCAGAGAAAGGTTGTATCCTACGATTTCTAGAATATCTGGCTCATCGTCAACTAATAGAATCTTGGTGTGTTTTTTCTTCATAAAGCGCCAAAAATTGTTTTTGATTGGTAAATGTAATCATAAATGAGGTATCGAAAAGCTGTTAACCGTAATTTAATATTGGATGGTTTTTAGGAACGAAAACACAACACAAGCATAACAAGTCAGTAACTCAAATTTTACATTTTGACCGTTACTTTGCAAAAAATTTAAACAAATGAAATTCAAGTTACTATTTTTCACGTTATTACTTACAGCTATTTCTTTTTCGCAAAGTAAAGGAACCATTACTGGAACGTTAACAGACAAAGAGGCTAACAATCAGTCATTACCTTTTGCAAACGTTCTTATTAAAGGAACAAGTATAGGAACAAACACTGACATTGATGGTAAATATACCCTAACTATACTTCCAGGATCATACACATTACAGTTAAGTTTTGTAGGGTATGAAACTATAGAAGTTCCTGTAACAGTAGTTGCTGATCAAACAGTAACGATAGATAAAGCATTGGGTTCAGGAAGCTATACATTGAAAGATGTAATTGTTAAAAATACGGCAAATAGAGAAAAGGAAACCGCAATCCTTTTAGATCAAAAAAAAGCTATCGTTTTTAAACAAAGTATTGGAGCTCAAGAAATGGCTCGTAAAGGCGTAAGTGATGTTGAGGAAGGTTTGACAAAAATTACCGGAATTACAAAAGTAGAATCTAGAGGTTTATTCGTAAGAGGTTTAGAAGACCGTTACAACAATTTATTGATTAACGAATTACAAGCTCCATCCAACAGTCCTTTCACTAAAATCATACCACTAGATTTATTCCCAACAGATATAGTAGGAGTTTTAAACGTATACAAAACATTTAATCCAAATATTTCTGGAGATTTTGCTGGGGCAACCGTAAATATTGAAACTGTCCAAGCTAAAAGTATAACTAAAATTTCTTTAGGTGCTGGTTTTACTACTGAAAACAACGGTTCTGACTTTTTGATTCATAGCGATGCAAACAATACCCAAGGTTTTTTTGGGTTAAACGGCAGCGATCGCCAACTAAGCCCCGCTTTTGGTAGCGTACCACAGGGTAAAAAACTTACTCCAGATGAATACAATGCCGCTTACAAAAAAAATACTTGGGACGTAGATCAAACTTCTAGTCCTTTGAATACCAGTTTTGGATTTATCCATTCTGAAAAATTTAATGTAGACAATGGGGACAAGATTAATTACACTTTCTCTATTAATGGAGATAATAAATATTTAATACGTAAAGGAGTTGATCGTACTTTTATTCTTGGTGCTGGTGATTATGATAACAATTTACAAAGAGAAAGTTATAGTTATCAAACTAATTCATCTGCTCTAGCAGCGATTAACTATAAATCAAAACGTTTTGACATAGGTTTAAATTCTTTCTACTTACGTTCAACTGATAGCAGAATAATTGATCAATTAGGTTATACTAACAATCAAGCTAGCAACCCAAATATTTTGATTCGCACAAACCAATTTGACCAATCTGATTACATCAATACTCAATTGTTAGGAAATGTAAAACTTACTTCTGACGAAAAACACACTTTAAAAGTAGGTGGGTCATTTGTAAGAACTGCTTATGAGCAACCTGATCGAAAATTTATCATTGGTGAGAAAGTATCCCCAACAGAAATCAATACTTCTTATGGTGGAAATCATTTAAATAGACAATACTTAGACATCAAAGGAAATTACTATTTCTCAGGTTTAGCAGAATACAATCTTAAATTTGATGAAAAAGAAAACGGAAAATCAAATCGTCTAACAATAGGTTATAATGTATTCGAAAATGATTTGAAATCAACATATCGTATCTTCTCAGGGTTACGTTCCGTAAATAAAAACTATACTACTCCTGTAAACACAATCAATTCTTTCATAGTTGATGATATTAATAACGGTATTATTTCAGTTCGCGAGGAATCAAATGCAGATTATAAAGTAAAATTAAACCAAATTGTAAACGCTGGATACGTTAATTACTTGTATAATTTTGGCGAAAAATTAGAGGTTAACGCAGGTGTTCGTATTGAAAATTCAGATAGAACGATCCAATTTAGATCTATAGGTCAAATTATTAATGGCCCTTACAAAAACATCATTGATAAAAAATTAGATTTCTTACCAGTTATTAATGCAAAATATGAACTAACTGAAAATAGTAATTTGCGTTTTAATGGTTCTAAAACCATCACTAGACCAGTTACAATGGAATTATTGCCTCTTCAATATATAAGTCCAGATGGAAAATCTCTTTTAGGTAATCCAAATTTAAAGAATAGCGACAATTACAATTTTGATACAAAATATGAATTGTTCCCAAAAAGCAATGAATTATTTGCTGTTGGTTTGTTTGCCAAACAAATTCAAAACCCTATTGAAAGAATATTCATTGCAGGAGCTGGAGGTAGTGGTCAATTAATGACTTACCAAAATTCTAAAGAAGCATTGTTATATGGAGCAGAAATTGAATTGTTATTGCAATTAGAGAGATTATCTCCAACACTAGCTGATTTTTCATTCGGATTGAATACTTCACTAATGAAGACCGATGTAAAAGTTAACTTTGGCAACACTTCATTAGAGAACAATCCAAGCCGAAAATTACAAGGAGCATCTGAGTGGATTATCAACTCGGATTTAAAGTACGATTTTGAATTCAATGAAATTATGAAAAACTCTATTTCATTAGTTTATGGCGTGTATGGTCCAAGAATTTTTGCAGTAGGTTCTGCTGGAATGGATAACATTTATGAAAGGCCGTTTCACAAGTTAGATTTTGTGTTGACAAGTAAAATAACCAAGAATATTGATGCTAAATTTGCAATAGACAATTTACTAAATCCATTGTATAAAATGGAATTAGGTAGTGAAAACCGATTTACTATAAACGAAAATTCATTGTTGCTAGAAAGCTTCAAAAGAGGTAGGGGAATTTCTCTTAATTTATCTTATACATTCTAATTCAAAAACTGCCTTTTAAGGCAGTTTTTTTTTGAATAAAAATTCTTAAAAACTAAAAAATGAGTTTACATAAAATTTACATAATGTTTAAATTTTAGCAATAGTATTATAATGTTACGTTAACTTTATTCTAAAATATCGTAGCTACATTTGTATCAAATAATCACAACAAACAAACAGTAAAAAAATGAAAAAATTAGTTTTAAGCTTATCAATCGTAGCTTTATCTTTAGGTAGTTGTTCATCTGATAATGAAGAAATCACTACACAACCAATACCTACGGGCACTATTACAGGGGATATTACTACTGCAAAAACATATCCACTAGGTAACTACACTATACAAGGAACTGTGAAAATTAAAAGTGGAGGTTCGTTAACTATCGAAGCAGGTTCAACAATTACTGCTACTATTTCTGACGGAACAGCTGATGCTCTTTTAGTAGAAAATGGTGGTAAATTGTTTTTAAACGGAACTTCTGCATTACCAGTTGTATTTACAGAAACTTCTAAAACTCCAGGATCTTGGGGAGGAATAATAATGTTCGGAGACGCTCCTATTGTTGGTGCAAATGGAGTGACAACTGCTACATCTGAAGACGGAAACAACCTAGCTTATGGAGGAACAAATGTTGCTCACAATGGTGGTTCTTTGAAATATGTAAGAGTAGAATATGCTGGAAAAAAATTAACTGACAATACTAGTGAAATGAATGGATTTTCATTCTATTCTGTAGGATCAGGAACAATATTAGAGAACTTAGTAGCTTACAAAGGAGCTGATGATGGTTTTGAATTTTACGGTGGAACTGTAAGCGCTAAAAACTTAATTTCATTTGGTAATTTCGATGATTCTTTTGACTGGCAAGATGGATGGAGAGGTGATGCTAACACTAACTGGTTGGCTTACCAAGTAGCCACAGGAAACTATGGTATGGAAATCGAAGCTAAGTCATTTAACAATGCTTTCGGACCAAAAGTAAGCAACATTACATTAACAAGAGCTCCAGGTACTGTAACCGAAGGAGGGTCGTCAGCCGCTGAATATGATGCTATACAATTTAAAAAGGAAGGAAATGGTGAATATTCAAATGTAGTTATATCAGGATATACAACTGCTAATTCTACTGCAGTGAGAATTCAAGATAAAGCAACATTTGACAACCAAGTAACTGGTGGCAAAATCAAATTATTAAATGTAAAAATCAATGATGGTACTTCTCAATTTGCTGGAGTAGGAACTACTTTTACGGTTGTTTTTCCTGCAGGAAACTACACAACAAGTACCACAGCTACTGGCGCTACCTTGACTCCAGGTGCATGGGCAATTGTTGATGGAGTAAGCTTGATAAAATAATTTAAAATTATTTCTAGTAAGTCTAAATGCCTTTCATAACGAAAGGCATTTTTTTTGGTATACTTTTTGAAATATTTTTTGTATATTTACTTTTCAAATAAATCTGATGGCAAAAAACTACTTTTATAGTATCATTTTATTGGTTTTTTTAATCACCTTAAGCGCAAGTGCTCAAGATAATAAGCAACAACCAAAAACGCAAGAAACCGCCGCAATCGAGGGTTTAAGCTTGTACCCAAACCCTGTGAGTAATGGTAAAGTATACATCACTACAAAAAACGACTTGGATAAAGAAATTATTATCTTTGATGTTTTAGGAAAAAAAGTGATGCAAACCATGCTCAACTCTAGAGAACTTAATGTTTCCAACTTAACATCTGGTGTTTACATCATTAAAATAAATGAAAAAGACGCTTCAGCTACTAGAAAACTAATTATCAGATAATACTTCCTCATTTAAATACTAAGCTCCAATTTCTATTGGGGCTTTTTTTACGCATAATTCTAATAGAATGAATTCCAAAAAAACACACTATTGCTGTTTTGCTAATGGGTTTCCATTCAAAAATTTGATTACTTTTGCAAAAAAAATTCTTGATTACATACTCTGATATATTTGCCATTTCCAGTCAAAAACAGTTTGAGAAAATCGCCTTGAAAGTGTTTCGTTTCCAATATGAAAACAACTTGGTCTATCAAGAATTTTGTAATTTTTTAAAAACAGATCCTCAAAAAGTAAAATCATTACAACAGATTCCGTTTTTTCCCATACAGTTTTTTAAAAGCCATAAAGTGGTTTCCACTAGCGATGCTATTCAAGAAACCTTTACCAGCAGCGGAACGACCGGAATGATAACCAGCAAACATCTAGTTACTGATGTTACGTTATATGAGGAAAGCTACCGCAAAGGATTTTCAGAATTTTATGGAAATATTGAAGATTACGTTGTTTTAGCTTTGCTTCCCTCCTATCTGGAACGGGAAGGCTCTTCGTTAATTTACATGGTGAAGGATTTGATTAAGCTTTCCAATCATTCCGAAAGTGGTTTTTACCTCAACAATCACGACGAATTAATTGAAACGTTACTTGCTTTAGACCAAGCGGGTCAAAACGTTATTCTGATTGGAGTTACTTTTGCTTTATTGGATTTGATAGAAAAACGCAGGTTTCAATTGCAACATACCATAATTATGGAAACCGGTGGTATGAAAGGTAGGCGCAAAGAAATGATTCGGGAGGAATTACATGAGCAACTTTGTGCAGGTTTTGGCGTTTCAGCCATCCATTCTGAATACGGCATGACAGAGTTGCTTTCGCAAGCCTATTCTTTAGGAAATGGCGTATTTGAGTGCCCTGCTTGGATGCAAATCCTGGTTCGCGATACCGAAGATGCTTTGACCTATATTCCAGAAGGAAAAACAGGCGGAATCAACGTAATAGATTTGGCTAATATTAATTCTTGTTCCTTTATTGCTACGCAAGATTTAGGCAAAAAAAATCCCAACAACTCTTTTGAGGTATTGGGACGTTTTGATAATTCGGATATTCGAGGTTGTAATTTGATGGTTCTTTAATCTTTAATTATTGTGAGCATACGTACTTTATTTTTTAAACTTTTTTTATTCATTAGTTTATGTAGCAATGCGCAAAACACCGATATAGAAGTTCAAATAGACTCTATAACGTACAAAGATCCATCTACTAGCGAACGAATATTTACGGTACATTACCACATCAAAAACAAAACAAAAAGTCTTATTTCATTAGTTTTAAATACTAATGAGTTACGATCTAACATGTACAACAGTTCGTCTTGGATTCCCTCCTACCGGCTGTTTCAAGAAAAAAACATGATAGAAACGAATTCTGTATTCGATTCTAAAAAAAGTGATGCTATTCTTAAAAAAATGATGCATGACCTAGAAAATAATCGTAAAGGTTTAGCTGATTATTTACTGAAGAAGCAAAAAGAATTAGAAATTAAAACCAGTAAAAAAATCATAGAAAGTACTGTTAAGTTTCAAGCCAATGAAACCAAAACCTTTTCTGCAACATTGTCTTGGGATAAAAACAGGTATCAAAAATTTGAAGACAATGAATATTTTTTAGATCACAACACAAAACATTATCTTGACTTGTTTTTATATTTCAACAAAGAAGAATTAACCTCTTCTCTGCTCCCCGAAGATTTAAAAATCATACTGGATGACCCCACAATCGCTAGAGGATGGATATACACTAATAAAGTAGAAATCAATTTTAAAGATTAAACCGCATAAAAAATCCCAACAACTAATTGAGTTATTGGGAAGTTTTTATAATTAGAATAGAGAATAATTCGTTTGTCTCCTTAAACCACTCTCACCACAAAATAATTTTTCTTACCACTTTGCAACAACACAAATTGATGGTTGATTAAATCTTTGGTCGAAAGCAAAAAATCCTCAGTAACTTTTTCTTTGTTTACTGAAATAGAATTAGCTGTCAATGCACGTCTTGCTTCGCCATTAGACTTAAAAAATCCTGTTTTCTCGTTTAAAATATCTACAATATTAATCCCAATTTCGATTTCATTTCTGCTGATTTCAGCTTGGGGAACACCATCAAAAACCTCTAAGAAAGTGGCTTCGTCTAATTCCTTTAAATCAGCTGCAGTTGCATTTCCAAAAAGAATTGCTGATGCTTTTATAGCTTTTTCAAGTGCTGCAGCAGAATGAACAAAAGTGGTTAATTCTTCTGCCAATTTCTTTTGCAAAACTCTTAAATGTGGTGCCACTTTATGCTCTTCAATTAAAGCCTCGATAGTTTCTTTATCTAAGAAAGTAAAGATTTTGATATATTTTTCGGCATCTACATCAGTCGTGTTCAACCAAAATTGGTAGAATTTATAAACCGAAGTTTTATCAGCTGTTAACCAAACATTGCCTCCTTCTGATTTTCCAAATTTAGAACCGTCCGCTTTTGTAATCAACGGGCACGTCATGGCATATGCTTTTGCCTCTTCACCTACGTTCATTCTTCGCACTAGTTCAGTTCCAGTGGTAATATTCCCCCATTGGTCTGAACCACCCATTTGCAACAAGCAATTGTATTCTTTGTGCAAATGATAAAAATCATATCCTTGAATTAATTGGTAGGTAAACTCTGTAAACGACATTCCTTCGCCTTCACCTGACAATCTTTTCTTTACAGAATCCTTTGCCATCATATAATTAACCGTGATACGTTTTCCTACATCACGAGCAAAATTGATGAATGACAAATCTTTCATCCAATCGTAATTGTTTACTAAAACGGCCGCATTAGCAGTTGTTGCATTAAAATCTAAAAAGCGCGACAAAACACTTTTTATTCCTTCTACATTATGATTTAAAGTAGCTTCGTCAAGCAAATTTCTTTCATCAGACTTACCAGATGGATCACCAATCATTCCTGTTGCACCACCTACTAAGGCAATGGGTTTATGTCCGAAATTTTTTAAGTGTACCAAAAGAATAATGGGCACTAAACTCCCAATATGTAAAGAATCAGATGTTGGATCAAACCCTATATAAGTAGCGGTCATCTCTTTTAAAAGTTGTTCTTCGGTCCCAGGCATGATGTCGTGAACCAATCCGCGCCACTGTAATTCGGAAATAATATTTTTCATTCTTGTAGATATAATTTTTAGACAAATATAAAACTTAATGTCGAATCGCTTATTTGTTTGACCGCTTAATCTGAAAAAAACACATTTCATAACTGATTATTCGTAAATTTACCAGATGATATTAGTAACAGGAGGAACCGGTTTAGTCGGCGCACATTTATTGCTTCATTTAATTGAATCCCAAAGTATGGGAAACAAAAAAGTGAGCGCTATTTATCGATCTAAAACTTCGCTAGAAAAAACCAAAGCTTTATTTACCTTGTATAAAAAGGAAGCTCTTTTGGAACAAATCGAATGGATTTGTGCAGATATTACAGATGTTCCCTCCTTAGAAATTGCTTTTCAAAATATTAATATGGTCTACCATTGCGCCGCTTTGATTTCTTTTGATCCAAAAGAAGAAGAACGTTTGCGAAAAACAAATATTGAAGGCACAGCGAATATTGTAAACTTTTGTCTCGCTTTTGGAATACAAAAATTATGTTTTGTCAGTTCTATTGCTACTTTGGGTGATTTACCGCCTCATGAAAAATTCATCACTGAGGAAACGGAATGGAATCCAGAACTTCCGCATAATGATTATGCTATTTCTAAATATGGTGCCGAAATGGAAGTGTGGCGCGGACAACAAGAAGGTTTAACCGTAATTATCATCAATCCCGGTGTTATTATTGGCCCTGTACTTGCGCATACGGATTGGGAAAAAGGAAGTGGCCAACTTTTGACAAAAGTTAAAAACGGCTTACAATTTTATACGATAGGCGCAACAGGATTTGTTGCTGTTATAGATGTAGTGCGTATTGCAGTTCAGTTAATGCAAAGCGAAATAAAAAATGAACGCTTCACTTTAATTTCAGAAAACAGTGTCTTTCGTGATATTCTGAATGCTATGGCTGATGGATTGGGGGTTAAAAAGCCTACAATTCATGCAAAGCCCTTTTTTATGGAAATCCTCTGGAGATTGGATTGGTTTGTTTCAAATGTGTTTCAACAGGAGAGAAAATTGACTCAAACTTTAGCCAAAGCTTCCTATACCAATACTTTGTATTCCAATCAAAAAATTAAAGAGGCATTAAATACCGATTTTATAAACATTCACAAGTACATCAAAGAAATAACCCGTTTATAACTTAATATACTTTTGGAGTATCACTGTCTATACTTGATTTTTGCCGCACCTTTTTAACCGATTTTTTCTTTTTTTGTTTTTTAATCAAGGAATCTACACTTTGAGTCTTGACTTCTAATCGCTTACTAATTTGCTCAAACATGCTCTTATACTCGTTGTAATCAGAAGCGTAATAAATATTGCTTTTGGCATATTGAATACTGTCAATTTTATATTTCTTAAAGATATACGCTCTAGAATTTATTTTAAAAGTATCCAAGGAAGCTGGATTTTGATTTTTTATAGCTTCTAAAATAGTCAAATCATACATAATATCGATCATAACATCTTGTGCAATCAATCGATCTGGCTTAGGTATAACCTCCTCTTTACAGCTCACAAATGTTATGGCAATCGCTAAAAATAATATGATTTTTCTCATTTATGAAATTTTATCTTTCAAATAGCAAACGTTTTCCTGCACGAATATCTTTTACTTTAAAAGCAGTATAAACCAACTGTCCGTTTACAAAGGTATGGGTAATTCTAGATTTAAAAGTATATCCTTCAAATGGAGACCAACCACATTTGGCAATAATATTTTCTTTTTTTACGCTCCAAGGCAAACCTGCATTTACAATAACTAAATCTGCGTAATAGCCTTCTCTAATAAAGCCTCGCTTTTCTATTTTGAAAATTTTAGCCGGATTATGGCACATTTTTTCCACTATTTTCTCTACGCTAATTTTTCCTTCATAATGTGCTTCAAACATAGCCACAACCGCGTGCTGCACTAATGGACCTCCAGAGGGCGCTTTTAAGTAAGACTGATTTTTTTCTTCTAAAGTGTGTGGCGCATGATCTGTAGCAATAACATCAATTCGATCGTCTAACAAAGCTTCCCACAAAACTTTTCTATCATGGGCTGTTTTTACAGCTGGATTCCATTTAATCAAATTGCCTTTAGTAGCATAATCATCATTGGTAAACCAAAGATGGTGAATACAAACTTCGGCAGTAATTTTTTTATCTTCTAATGGAATTTTGTTAGTAAACAAATCCATTTCTTTGGCAGTCGAAAGATGAAAAACATGCAAACGTGCTCCTGTTTTCTTAGCCAGCGCTATCGCTTTTGAAGAGGAAATATAACAGGCCTCTTCACTTCGGATAAGATGGTGCGCTGTAACGGGAATGTCTTCTCCAAACTCTGCTTTGTATTTTTCTAAATTTTTTTGGATGGTCGTTTCGTCCTCACAATGCACCGCAATTAATAATGGTGTACTGGAGAATATTTTCTCTAAAGTGACTTCATTATCCACCAACATATTTCCTGTTGAGGAACCTAAAAATATTTTTATTCCGGCAACATTCTTTGGATTTGTTTTTAAAACTTCCTCTAAATTGTCATTAGTCGCCCCCATCATAAAGGAATAATTCGCGTATGATTTTTGGGCAGCCAACTCGTATTTTTGTTCTAATATTTCTTGGGTAACCGCATTTGGGATTGTGTTGGGTTGTTCAATAAAAGAAGTAATTCCTCCAGCAATTGCTGCTTTCGATTCTGATTCTATATCGCCTTTGTGCGTAAGTCCAGGTTCTCTAAAATGCACTTGATCATCAATAGCTCCAGGAATCAAATAATTTCCTTCGGCATCAATAATTATGCATTGAGAGGATTTTGCACTAATACTGTCTGCAATCTCAACAATTAAGTCATTTTCAATTAATACATCGCCTTCAAAAATGACTCCTTCATTTACAATTTTGGCATTCTTAATTAAAATCCTGTTCATCTTATCTTTTTCTTATAATGTGTTGACTAATCTTTTTAATCTAAGTGCAATTACTCCAAAAACAGCTTCAACAATTATAGAATTACTCATTTTGGACTGCCCTTTTGTTCTATCAGTAAAAATAATGGGCACCTCAACAATTTGAAATTTTTTGCAATAGGTTCTGTATTTCATTTCAATTTGAAACGCATAACCCACAAATCGTATTTTATCCAAATTGATTTCCTCTAATACTTTTCTCTTATAGCAAATAAATCCTGCTGTGGCATCGTGTATCTTCATACCAGTAATGAATTTTACATATATTGATGCAAAATACGACAACAACACACGACTCAATGGCCAATTGACCACATTTACTCCTGTAACATACCGAGATCCAACAGCTAAATCTGCATCGCCTAAGTAACAGGCATTGTATAATTTTTCTAAATCATTTGGATTATGAGAGAAGTCGGCATCCATTTCAAAAATGAAATCATAACTACGCGCTAATGCCCATTTAAATCCATGAACATAAGCTGTTCCCAAACCCGATTTTTTGGTTCTTTTTTCTAAAAACAATTTCCCAGCAAATTCAGATTGAAGTAAAACAACCTTGTCAGCAGTGTGATCCGGTGAATTATCATCAATAATAAGAATATGAAAGGATTTATGCTGCGAAAACACGGATCGAATAATGCTTTCTATATTTTCAATTTCGTTATAGGTAGGAATTATAACAATACAATCATTCATGTTTTTTGACTAATTTCAACGCAAAAGTAAACTTTTTATGCCATTTGATCCTTAATAAAATTATAATAAAAAGAATGATATAAAAATTACTAATTTTGTTGCGTTATGATCGAAAATATACTTCTACCAAGAATAACTGAAAACAAAGACTGGGCAACAGTGCTTTTTGTTCTGTCATTTGCTGTAATAGCAATCACAAAATCGGTTTTCGAAAACAGATTTGGAGACTTTGCCAATTTAATTTTTTCGAACAAATACAACAAGGTTTACCGTGACAGTAGCCACCTAAGAAGTAGTTTCACCATTGCTTTATTTTTTGTTCAAGTCATTTCATTTGCTTTCTTCATCCAGATTTCGCTCAGCTATTTCGGCTATGCTTCTAAGACCGACTGGATCCTTTATATTCAAATAGTTACTTTTTTAACTTTTTTTATCCTAGCTAAATATTTAATTGAAAAAATAATTGCCACATCGTTTGAAATCGAAGAATTCTTGGAACAATTCAGTCTTCAAAAAGTAACATACCGAACTTATATTGGGTTATTCATGCTGCCATTTAATATTATTTTGTTTTATTACGACTCATTTTCAAGAAATATTCCTTTGGCAATGCTTGCTATTGTTTTAATATATAATGTGTTGACCTATTTCATTTCAATTAAAAACTATCAAAATATAATATTCGGTAAGTTGTTTTATTTTATTTTATATCTTTGCGCTCTTGAAATAGCACCCTATTATTTTATGTATTATTGGTTTACCAAAGGGACTGCTTAGAAACCGTTAAAATATGAAAGTGAAAACAATTTTGGTGTCACAGCCCGAGCCTAAAGTGGAAAATTCCCCTTACTTTGAACTTCAACAAAAGCATAAAGTAAAAATTGATTTCAGACCTTTTATTCACGTAGAAGGAGTTAATGCCAAAGAGATCCGACTTCAAAAAATAGATCTTAATCATTACACCGCAATAATTTTAACGAGTAAAAATGCTGTTGATCATTTTTTTAGAGTAGCTGATGAAATGCGCTACAAGGTCCCAGAAAGCTTAAAATATTTCTGTCAATCTGAAGCTATCGCCTTTTACTTGCAAAAATACGTAGTCTATAGAAAACGTAAAATCTACGTTGGTCCAAAAGATTTTGCTGATTTATCCCCGCTAATTAAAAAATACAAAGACGAAAAATTTCTATTACCCGCTTCAGATCAATTGAATGCCGATGCACCAATCACACTAAACGCTTTAAAAGTAGACTGGACTCCTGCCGTTTTTTACAAAACAGTTATGAGTGATTTATCTGATCTAGCCGATGTTTATTATGATGTTTTGGCTTTCTTTAGTCCAACTGGAATAAAATCGTTGTTTATGAATTTTCCAGACTTTGAACAAAACAATACACGAATCGCTGTTTTTGGTAGCACCACACAAAAAGAAGCACTAGATCATGGTTTAAGAGTTGATATTCTTGCTCCTACACCAGCAACACCGTCTATGACAATGGCTTTAGAAAAATACATTACCGAAGCTAATAAAGGAAAATAATTTTTTACACTATACGCATAAAAGCCATTCGATTACGAATGGCTTTTTTTATGTCAAAACATCATCTAGTGCATTTCTTTAATTAACATTGCTCCTACTACTTATTGTTGTAAATTTGATTTTGAATTCAAACTAAATTCCATATTTTAGTTTACAATAATAACTTATGAAAATAAATTCCTTGATCGTAGAAATTGACGGTATTGACAAAGAAATTTTACGCGACTTGATGGAAGATGCCCGAAAGCCCATTCTGCAGATCGCCAATAAAATAGGAATTTCAGGAGCTGCAATTCATCAGCGTTTGCGAAAGCTAGAACAATCGGGTGTTATTTCAGGATCCAAATTTACCGTAAACAATAAAGTACTTGGTTACAATACAATGGCCTTTGTTGGCGTATATTTAGACAAAGCAGCTAGAAATGCCGAAGCTGTTCGTGATTTAAAGAAAATTCCTGAAGTTTTAGAATGCCATTACACCACCGGAAACTGGTCGATTCTAATCAAAATTATTTGTCGCGACAACGAACATTTAATGCACTTACTCAACACTAAAATCCAAGCGATTGAAGGCGTATCAAGGACAGAAACTTTTATTTCCTTAGACCAACAAATTGACCGACAGATTCAACTTTGAGAAAAGTGAAGGGCAAGATGTGAGTTGTGAAAAGTGAGTTGCGAAAAGTGAGTTGTGAGATGTGAAGGGTAAGTTATGAGATATAAAAAAAATCCAAACTCCATTAAAATTGGAATTTGGATTTGATACGTAATTATATAAAAGTTAGAGAATTAGTCTCTTCTTCCTCCCATATAAATTGAAATATAATAAAGCAACGTTGCAATTGATCCTAAAGCAGCTACAACATACGTTCTGGCAGCCCATTTTAGAGAATCTTTGGCTCCAGCTTGTTCTTGAGGCGTAAGCATTCTTTTGTTTTCTAACCAAGCCAAAGCACGATTACTAGCGTCATATTCGACTGGTAAAGTCACAATCGAAAACAAAGTAGTAGCTGCAAAAATGATAATTCCAATCAACAACAATTGCGGAAAAGTATTTAACAGTAGAATTCCGCCAAGCAAAATCCACTGCATGTAACTAGAGGCTACATTTACAACTGGAACTAATTTAGAACGCATCGTAAGCCATTGATAGCCAACTGCATGTTGTACGGCGTGACCACATTCGTGAGCTGCAACAGCAGCAGCTGCGGCATTTCGCTGGTTATAAACCGCCTCACTTAAGTTTACGGTTTTATCTGATGGATTGTAATGATCTGTCAATCTTCCTGGAGTTGAAATTACTCTTACATCACGAATTCCGTTATCCGCAAGCATCTTTTCGGCAATTTCAGCACCTGACATGCCATTCTGCAAATGCAACTTTGAATAGTGTTCAAACTTGCTTTTTAATCTTGAGCTAACTAACCAACTTGCTAGCATAATACCGCCCATTAATATCATTGATGGTAAACTGAATCCTAACATATCTTGTTATTTTAATTTTTTATAAAGTTATAAAACTAACAACAAAATTTGAACCAATTTTTAAAAATGTCAATGTGGCATTTGTTAAATAAAAAATCTAGCAAGATATGGTAACAAATTAATTTTCCACAGTGAAGCTACGCCTCTATCTCTAATTGATCATTAATCCTTTGAAATTTATCAATCAAATTATCTATTTTCAAATTTTCCTTAACTATTTGCCTAGGACGTAAGTAAAACCAAACAAACCCACCCCAAAATAATGTAATTGTATAAGCAAAAATCCCCCAGAACATGGTCATCATAGAAGTGTATTCATACATATATAAACACAATCCTAATCCTAGAACTATAAAATAGTAACTCAACATTTTCGACTGTAAGAACTTTTGCTTTGTTTTAATTGCTATTAATTTTTGCAAATATGCAGCATTACTATCTGTATTGTCCAATTCTTTATACGCACCAAACAATCTATTATAAACAAATAAGTAGATAGCCATTATGGCGACGTTCAAAACAATTCCTATTTTGGTTGAAAGAAATTGCGGTTGGTAGTAATACCAAATTAAAAGTATTAAAACGCAAGTTGCGATCAACATGGCATTTGTAAGTATTAATCTTCGCAAACTAGTTTTTTTGAAATGTTTAAGTTTAGCAAGCAATTCTTCTATATTTGGCGGACTTACAGCCTGCTGTTTCCATAAATTTTTGAAGTCTATATTATTCTCCATTTTCTTTAAATTTGTGTGTCAGTTTTTCTTTAATTCTATGAATTTTTACTCTGATATTGGCTTCAGAAAGCCCGACAATCTTGGCTATTTCTGCCTGCTTTACCTCTTCGAGTTCGAGTGAGATAATAATACGGTCGGTTTCCGGAAGTTCGGCAATGCATTTGTACAAAAACTGAATCTGTGGTTCCAATGACTTGTGCTTTTCCTCGGTAATGTTTATGGGAAGTTCTGCTTTTGGAAACCGATTTTCTTTTTCGATCTGCCTCAGACAATTGTTCGATGCTATTCGGAAAATCCAAGTCCCAATGCTGGATTCATTTCTAAATGTTTCCAGTTTTTGCCAAACAATAATAAATGTTTCCTGAGCAAGATCCTGCGCAAGGTCATAATCATTTACATAACCCATACACAAACGAAATATCTTTTGCCAATAGATTTTATATACTTCTTCAAACTCCATTTTTATGATTTTATAAAGTTATTCAGCTGAGCCAAATACCATACTGCATCATCATACATAATAAAGTGTAGGCCTTTGTTTGAATACTGAAAACTTGCAGTTTTCAAGTTTTTATACTGCGCTTCAATAGGTTCTTTGAAATTAGAAAAACCAAATTCTAATACTATCAATGAAGGACATCTTATAGTCGCAATTTTCTCTCTCAAATCAGTATTAGAAAAATCACAATACATTCGACTAAATGTTTTTCTATCAGATTTCATACTCCAGCTTATTGCTTCCTCTTGCTTGGAAGGATTAGCCATCAGCATTGCCATATTTCTTTTTTGCATTTGAAGAAACTCATCTTCAGACATAGCTCCTATCTGATTGAGCATTGGACTGCAGTCGTTATTTTCTTGTGATTTAAAAGAAGGATCTCTCAAAGCGGCCAAACAAGGAAGTGCATCGACAACAACAATTTTATCTATCAGCTCTGGATAATCAGATGCTATTGCAAGTGCAAGTCCGCCACCCATGCTATGACCCACTATAATTGGTTTTTCAATTTTATAGGCTTTTATATAATTGACAATCTCTGTTTCCCAATTTGTAAATGAAGCATTCGGCTGTGGTTTAACTCCCGCAAAACCTGCCATAGTAAACGTATAACAAGTAAAATCTTTTTCGAAATTAGATTTTGTTTCATTCCAGACGTCTCCAGAACTGGCAAAACCAGGCAGGAAGATTATAGCTTGTTTTCCTTTTCCTGTTTTTATAACTTCAAACGGATACGATTTTGTCTGCCCAAATACATTTAAACATAATGCTGGAAATAATAGTGCGGCAACTACGAAGATATACTTTTTCATTTTTAATAGTTTTAAGTTGATAATTAATCGGATCCGCCCTTTGGATACGAGAACTATTAAAATGTTACAACAGAAATAAAAATTTTAATAAAAAAATTAATTGACTGATTTCAATGGCAATAGCAATAAAAAATTCCAAACTCCAAATAACATATGTCATTAGAGTTTGGAATTTTTTACTTATTCTTCTATTCATTATTTTCATTGACATTGTCATTGCCATTGAAATTGATTCCTTTTACTACCCCACCAAGTTAATTATTTTCCCCGGAACGATAATCACCTTGTTTGGGGTTTTACCGTCTAGTTGTTTGATGGTTCTTTCGTCTTTCATGACGATTTCCTCGATTTGTGCTGCGGTTAAATCCAAAGGTAAAACCATCGTAAAACGCATTTTCCCGTTGAAAGAAACCGGATATTCTTTCTCACTTTCTACCAAATGTTTTGGATCAAAAACTGGAAAAGGCACCGTTGCAATAGAACCTGTATTTCCTAATAAAGACCATAATTCCTCAGCGATATGCGGTGCATACGGCGAAATCACAATCGCTAATGGCTCTAAGATGGCACGAGAATGACAATTTTGTGTAGACAATTCATTCACACAAATCATAAACTGTGAAACCGAAGTATTGAAAGAGAACCCTTCAATATCCTCAGCTACTTTCTTGATGGTTTTGTGTAATGATTTTAAGTTGTCTTTCGTTGGTACGTCATTGGTAACAATCAAACCATTATCATCAAAATACAAACGCCATAGTTTTTTCAAGAAACCAAAAACTCCTGAAATTCCTGCTGTGTTCCAAGGTTTCGCTTGTTCTAAAGGCCCTAAGAACATTTCATACAAACGTAAGGTGTCGGCTCCGTATTCTTCACAAATAGCATCTGGAGTTACAACATTGTATTTGGATTTCGACATTTTTTCGATTTCTCTATTTGTAGTAAATTTTTGATTTTCATTATTAACAATTAGACCTTCATTATCAAGATAAATTGCGTTTTTTGTTTCAGGATGAAAAGTTTTTAATCTATTTAAATCAACTTCATCTGTTGTGCCTTTTAAAAATTCTATTGGTAAATGAATTTTAGTAAACCCATTATATTGGATATATACTTTTTCTAATTTTATAGAAAAGTGCTTTTCAACTAATGATTTCCACTCTTCACTTAAATCTTTTAAAATATCAATTTTGTTTAAAGATTCGGCAATATGTCTATGTCCTTTATTTATAAGATCAAAGGAAAGGAAAATAGATTCGCAATTTTTAATCAACTTATTTTCTTCGTCAGCAAATTCATTTGTTAAGCCAACGCTTAATTCTGATCCAAAAGAAAATGAAGTTCGGTTTAAAAACGCACTCATTCCCAAAATCATTCCCTGATTAATCAATTTCTTGAATGGTTCTTCGGTTGGAGCAAAACCTTTATCTTTTAAGAATTTGTTCCAAAAACGAGAGTACAACAAGTGACCGGTTGCGTGTTCGCTTCCGCCAATGTATAAATCTACGCTTTCCCAATAGGCTAGCGCTTCTTTGCTTGCAAATTCGGTTTCGTTATGCGCATCCATATAACGCATCCAATAGTATGAACTTCCCGCCCAACCTGGCATGGTGTTCAATTCAAGAGGAAAAATAGTTTCCTCCCCCAACCCCTCCGAAGGAGGGGAGAGAAGCTCGTTTGAAACCACTTTATTATTTACACTGTCCCAAGCCCAAACTGCAGCGTTTCCTAAAGGCGGTAAGCCGTCTTCGGTTGGTAAATATTTCTCCACTTCAGGCAAAATGATTGGCAAATGTTGCGCATCAATCATTTGCGGCAAGCCATTCACATAATACACCGGGAAAGGCTCTCCCCAATAACGCTGGCGAGAGAAAACCGCATCACGCAAACGATAATTGATTTTCCCTTTTCCTTGGTTTATTTTTTCTAGTTCCTCAATTACTTTTTGAGTTCCTTTTTTATAATCTAAACCATTTAAAAAATCAGAAGCTACTAATTTAAATCCTTCTTTGGCGCCATAAGCTGCTTCAGAAATGTCTTGATCAAAGATGTTCTTGATGGCTGGCATTCCGTTTTGTCCTTTAAAGAAATTCGCAAAAGCATAATCTCTTTCGTCGCCACAAGGAACCGCCATAACCGCACCTGTTCCGTAACCTGCCAAAACATAATCACCAATCCAAACTGGAATTGGCTCTTTGGTAAACGGATGTTCTGCAAAAGCTCCTGTAAATACTCCCGAAATTGTTTTTACGTCGGCCATACGTTCGCGCTCAGAACGTTTTGACGTTTTTTCGATATAGGCATCTATTTCAGCTTTTTGTTCGGCAGTGGTAATTTGAGAAACCAATTCGTGTTCCGGTGCCAAGGTCATAAACGTAACTCCAAAAATAGTATCAGGTCTTGTTGTGAAAATCCCCACCCCAACCCTCCCCAAAGGTGAGGGAGTTGAGCCCTGATTAATTGTGCCTAAAGTTTTCCTACTATTTAATTCTGTTTTAATTTTTGATAAAACAGAATCAATATCATTTTTTACTTCTTCATTCGTAAATCGGATAACTTTAAAAAGATGTTTTTGTTCTAGTTCTAAAGTTCTTGCGTTGTCAAGTTCAATTTGTTCAGGTGTATTGTGATAATCTCCATCAACTTCAACAACTAATCTACTTTCTAAGCAAACAAAATCGACAATATAATTTCCAATTAAATGTTGTCTTCTAAACTTTCCATCTAATTTTTTATTTCGAACAGCATCCCACAACATCGCTTCAGCAAATGTTGGTTCTTTTCGCATTTCCTTGGCATTTGCCAATAAGTTTTTTGCGTTTTGAAAATCACCCGTCATATAACCCGGCTCAACTCCCACTCCTTTGGAGGGGGCTGGGGGGAGGATATAAAATGTAATTGATGCACCAACTGATTTCCCTATCCAGTTTCTTTGACTTTCTTTAATACTTTCGCTCCAGTCGATATCATTTAAACCTTGCAACAAACGTTCCGCATAAGCTGAAATTCGCATGCTCCACTGAGTCATTTTCTTGCGAACTACTGTAAATCCGCCACGTTCTGAAACACCATTTACAATTTCATCATTGGCCAAAACCGTTCCTAATCCCGGACACCAGTTTACTTCTGTCTCCGCTAAATACGTCAATCGGTATTGCAGGAGGATTTTCTCCTGAGTCTCTTTTGCGTAAGCGTTCCATTCATTGGCTGTAAAAGGATCTATATTTTCATCGCAAACTGCATTGACAGTCGCATTTCCCTCTTTTTCAAACAAGGCAATTAGGGTTGAAATATCCTCCGCTTTATCGCTGTTTTTATTGTACCAAGAATTGAATAATTGGATAAAAATCCATTGTGTGTGCTTGTAATAATCAGGATTTGAAGTACGAACTTCACGACTCCAATCAAAAGAGAATCCTATTTTATCCAACTGTTTACGGTACCCTGCAATTTGGTTTCCTTCTTTGTCTACTCCACCGTCAATATTGACCGATGTTGTATCTTCAGGACGCTGACCGGTTTGAATGGCGTATTGCTCTGCAGGCAACCCAAAACTGTCGTAACCCATAGGGTGCAATACATTAAACCCTTGGTGTCTTTTGTACCTAGCAAACACATCGGAGGCTATATACCCTAGCGGATGCCCTACGTGTAAGCCCGCTCCAGATGGATAAGGAAACATGTCTAGAACGTAATATTTAGGCTTATCAGCGTTGTTTTCGGCTTTGAACGTTTGGTTTTCTTGCCAGTATTTTTGCCATTTGGCATCAATTTCATTTGGATTGTATTTCATTCTAATTTTTATCGTTTTATGTCGTCATGTTATCGCATGCTCCAGTCCTATTATTGGTTTAGCGGAACTGACAAAATCAGTTGCTTTAATTTTTTCCTAAAAGGATTATTTTACGGTGCCAAATTTACGTTTATTGTACGAAAGTTAAAACTTTGAGCGTTATTAACTTTAAATAAAGAAATTCTTTATTATTTTTACCCAATAATTTCAGTAAACTATGAGTTCTTCCTTTGATAATTTTCAAAAACGCCGTTTAATTTCCTCTTATTTTTCAGTAGTATTAAGTGTATTTTTAGTTTTATTTCTACTAGGAATATTGGGGCTTTTTATCATTAATTCTAAAAAATTGGCTAACGATTTTAAAGAGAATATTGCCATGACTGTTTTTTTTAAAAATGAAGCGAATGACAGTATTATGAAAAATTTTGGCACAGAACTTAAATCAAGCCTTTTTGTAAAAAACTGCAAATACGTTACTAAAGAAGCTGCTGCCAAAGAACATACCGATATTATAGGTGAAGATTTCATGACTTTCCTAGGCGAAAATCCATTGCAAAACTCCTATGACATTCACTTAAAAGGAGATTATGTAATTAAAGATAGTATTGCAAAAATTGAAACTGGGTTGCGTAAAAACACCATGATCTCAGATATTGTGTATGACAAACAACTGGTTAATCTAGTAAACGACAACATCAAAAAAGTAAGTATGTGGATTTTAATCATCAGCGGTTTTCTTGCTGTGATTGCCGTATTACTTATCAATAGTTCATTGCGATTATCGATTCATTCCAACCGATTCATCATAAAAACGATGCAAATGGTAGGAGCTACTAAATCTTTTATTAGAAAACCTTTCGTGATGCGCAGCATAAAACTAGGGATGATTGGTGCAGGACTGGCTGTTTTAGCGTTAATTGGTGTATTGATTTATGTGGAAACCAGCTTTCCAAATTTGGGAATATTAGAAGACAAAGCTTTGATAGGATTAGTGTTAGTAGCGGTTTTAGGAATTGGAATATTGATTACTTGGTTAAGTACCTACTTTGCCACACAACGTTTCTTGAACTTAAGAACAGACGATCTTTATTAATCTAAGATTAAAAAAAACAGTATCATTCAGCATTTTAAAATGTTGAACTAAATTCAGCATATATGAAAGACAACGAACAAAAACCCGAATTCCTTTTTGATAAAATAAATTATAAAATTCTTTTAATTGGGATTGGAGTAATTACCTTGGGATTTATCCTCATGGCTGGCGGAGGAAGTGAAGATTCGAATGTTTTTAATGAAGATATCTTTAACTTTCGAAGAATTCGATTGGCGCCAACAACAGTTTTAATCGGGTTTGGCATTACCGTTTATGCCATTCTTAAGAATCCCAAAAAAGGATAAATGAACACATTACAAGCCTTTTTAATTGCTATAATCGAAGGATTAACAGAATACCTTCCTGTTTCCTCCACGGCACACATGGTTTTTTTAAGCTCTTATTTTGGAATTCAAGAGGATGATTTTGTGAAACTGTTTCAAGTTTCGATTCAATTTGGAGCTATATTGGCGGTTGTCGCACTGTATTGGAAGAAATTTTTCGATTTCTCTACAAAAAATGTTGCGATTACTTTTTACATCAAACTGATTTGTGCTGTCATTCCTGCTCTCGTTTTAGGGAAATTATTCGACGATAAAATTGAAGCCGTTCTTGGCAATCCTATTCCTATTGCGATAGTATTAATCTTGGGTGGAATTGTTTTGTTATTTATTGATAATTACTTTCAAAATCCAACTATCATCAAAGAAGAAGATATTACTGTTAAAAAAGCAGTAACTATTGGTTTTTGGCAATGTTTGGCCATGATGCCTGGAACGAGCCGGTCAGCAGCTTCCATTATTGGTGGCATGCAACAAGGATTAACGCGGCATGCTGCGGCTGAATTCTCTTTCTTTTTAGCGGTTCCAACTATGATGGCAGTTACATGCTATTCTGTATTCTTGAAAACCTACGAAACATCTCAACTGAAAGGTTACGAATTGATTTTGAAATCTAATGAAAACATTCAATTGTTCTTGATAGGGAACGTAGTCGCTTTTATTGTTGCCATTATAGCTATTAAATTCTTTATCGAAATTATTAAAAAATACGGTTTCAAACCATGGGGCTGGTATCGCATAATAGTGGGGACTTTTTTGTTGATTTACTTTATTTACTTAAAATAATCTCTATTGAAAACAGCTGATGAGTACCTAGAAGGTCAAATTTTATTAATTGACAAACCTTTGCATTTTACTTCTTTTCAAGCGGTAAACAAGCTTAAATATGCTTTGATCAACAAAGTAGGTTTGCCAAAAAAATTTAAGATTGGCCACGCAGGAACGTTAGATCCATTGGCAACAGGATTATTATTAGTATGCACCGGAAAATTTACCAAAAGAATTACAGAGCTTCAAGGTCAAGCCAAAGAGTATACGGGAACTTTCTATATAGGAGCTACGACACCTTCGTATGATTTAGAAACCGAAATCGATCAGACTTTCCCCGTTGCACATATCAACGAAGCCTTAATTCATGAGACTGTGAAACAATTTTTAGGCGAAATAGATCAAGTACCTCCTATTTTTTCGGCGATTAAGAAAGATGGCGTTCGCTTGTATGAGCATGCCAGAGCCGGAGAAAGCGTTGAAATTGCGAGCAGAAAAACAACGATACACGAATTTGAGATTACTCGAATAGCGCTTCCTGAAATAGATTTTAGAGTCGTTTGCAGTAAAGGGACTTACATTCGTTCCCTTGCTTTTGATTTTGGTAAAGCCATGCAATCCGGTTCTCATTTAACCGCTTTACGCCGAACCAAAATAGGCGATTATAATGTAATAAATGGTGTAGATGTCCTTGCATTTGAAGAAAGTCTATCCCAAAGTAAAGAATAATTTGAGGTATTGACTAGTAATATCCCTATTTCTATTTAGTGCTTTTTCGGAATCTGATCTTGCGCTACCGCTAAAATGTTATGGATCGTGATAAAGTTAATGCAAATAGCAACGGCAGTATATTTTGTTTCTTACCTGATGGATTGAATAGTAAAGTAGGGCTAAGCATACATAATAAAAGCTCACTGTTCTTGGGATTCATACTGAATAAACTGGGGATGGCAAGACAAACTAATAGTTGCTCACATTCTTTCTAATTTAAAATTAAGTCCAAGCATCATTTACGAAATCACGCCTGCTTCTGATTAAGTCCTTGAAAACCAATTGCTATAACCCAAAGTAATTTAATCACTGACTACAAAAAAAACAAGCTTGGGTTTTGAATCAGCTGACGATTTCATATTATTTATTTGATTGAGCGTACATGAGACACTTTTGAAAGCTCAAGGAGAAATAGAGACCGTAAGACAGGAATTTAATGAGACCTTTTCTACTGTACGATCTGCCATCAAAAAACAATATTTCAAATATATATTTTTATTTGATTTCTGTAAAAGCAAAAACACATGACGAATTCAATTGTAAAATGAATTTGCGATGTGTTTTCTCTAATGTTAAAGTAGCTTTAAACCATACTTTATTTGCCTACTAAGCTTTCGCTCTTAATTTAATAATTAGCTACCCTTTTTCCTCCAAAAAGGAAATGTGACAAATAATCATAAATTTTTTCAAATCGATTTTTCATAATGATGTTTTTTAAGTTGTTAAACAATAATGAAACACCAATAAAAAAAGTAAATTAACAATAGACCTGGCTGGCAATGAGCAATTTACGAATTATTTTTCAATCTACAAGAAAAAGAAATGAAAAATATAAAACCATATTTGACCTCAATAAAATCAACACTTCCTCCCTAATAATTATTATAAATCTAGTCCTACAACAATCATTTTCTCTACTATTCTAAAACTATGTACCTCGATTTGGACCAAAAAAAAGTTCTGACATCTATCTATTTGAAAAGTTATTGCTCTAAATCGAACATCAAGTTAATCAACTCATCTTGAGTACTTAATCCCTTATTGTGTAAGTACCATAATTGCAAATTAGCTTTTGCAGTTTCATCAATGGTGCCAAACTCATTTTTATAATCTGTAATTAAATCGGTAGCGCCTTTCGGTCTTGGGCCCCATTTTCCAAGCACACCTCCCGTTGCTTTATCGACCACAATCACTATTGGAATTGATTTCTTTTTATTCGTTAAAAACAATTTCATCAACTCCTCATTTTCATCCCGCAGCACAATTTTTAACTCTATTTTGCCAGAATCAACAGCCATTTTGTTTATAATCGGCAAGAGTTGCGCAGCATCACCACACCATCCCTCCGAGATAACTAACCAAATATATTCTCCTCTTAAATTCTTTAGTTGCTGGATGTTTTCATCCGTAATTATCATTGTTTTATCCAGACGATTCATCCGGGTATCATTCAACTCACTGTAATGGGTTAAGTCATCTGATTGTTCGCTACCTGTTGATTTTCCTTCAAGCAACAAATCGGAAACTAATTTTCTATATTCTAGATAGGAGTGACTATTAAACAAGGCTTTAGCTACTGGAGTTTTCATAATGAATTATTATTTTAAACAAAGTTACCATAAAAATAACGTAGTAATCGAAGGGATGACGCTTTCAATTCAGCAAAAAGAGTAATTTTATAACAAATATTAAAAATGGATTTAAAAACAAAATCGATAGGGTTAGTACTTTCAGGCGGGGGATCGAAAGGCATAGCCCATGCCGGAGTGATTAAATTTTTAGAAGAACAGAACATTCGTCCATCTCAAATTGCTGGCACCAGTGCAGGTTCGATTGTAGGAACGATGTATGCTTGGGGAAAAACTCCCGAAGAAATTTTAGAATTTTTCAAATCGATATATCTTTTTCATTGGAAACATTTAACCTTTAAAAAAGCAGGATTAATAGATTCTGAATCCTTCAAGCCCTATTTTCATACTATTTTTAAAGATGCCACATTAGCTGATTTGAAAATCCCAATTCACATTACTGCAACTGATATGGTGCGAGGGAAATTAAAAATATTTGATAATCAAACAAAAATTATCGACGCTATTTTAGCTTCTTCAGCATTTCCTGGAATATTATCTCCTTATGAAATTAATGGAAAAGTATACAGTGACGGTGGGATATTGAATCACTTTCCTACTGATATTCTTCAAGGACAATGTGAGACTGTCATAGGCGTTTATGTGAGTCCGATTCAAAAAATTGAAGCCAAAGACTTAAGCTCCATTAAAGCAGTAACTACCCGAGCGTTTGATATACTTTCAGCAAATTCAAACGTTCAAAAATTTAATATTTGCGACTGGGTTATTGAACCAAAAGATTTATGCTTATACAGCACTTTCGAGACCAATAAAACAAAGATGGATGCTGTTTTTAATATTGGGTATGAAGCCGCAAAAAAAACGTTCGAAAAACTAAGTTTATAAAATTTATGCAACAGTATTTTAGAAAAAAAGAAAATTCTATATTTGCACAAATCAACGCAACACACACATGAAATATAAAAGAATTCTTCTAAAATTAAGTGGAGAGGCTTTAATGGGCGACTTACAATACGGAATCGATCCAAAAAGACTTGCCGAATATGCTGACGAAATAAAGCAAATCCATGATAAAGGAGTAGAAATAGCCATTGTTATAGGTGGTGGAAATATTTTTAGAGGAGTTGCGGGAGCTAGTGCAGGAATGGATCGCGTGCAAGGCGATTATATGGGAATGTTAGCTACCGTTATCAACGGAATGGCATTACAAGGTTCATTAGAAGAAAAGGGAATGAAAACGCGTTTGCAAACGGCCTTAAAAATGGAATCTATCGCAGAACCATACATTAAGAGAAGAGCCGATCGTCATCTTGAAAAGGGCAGAATTGTAATTTTTGGAGCCGGAACCGGAAATCCTTATTTTACTACCGATACCGCCGCTGTATTGCGCGGAATAGAAATTAATGCGGATGTTATTTTAAAAGGAACACGCGTAGACGGTGTGTATGATTGTGATCCAGAAAAAAATGAATCGGCAGTGAAATTCGATTTTATTTCTTTTGAAGATGTACTCAAAAAAGGTTTAAATGTAATGGACACCACAGCGTTTACATTGAGCCAAGAAAACAAATTACCGATAGTAGTTTTTGATATGAATAAAACAGGAAACTTACTGAAAATTTGTGAAGGAGAAAATATAGGAACAGTAGTAAATATATAATAGAATTGTTAGACTGTCTGACAGTTTAATATCTGATAATACAAAGATCTAAATTATGACTGAAGAAATTGAATTTATATTAGATAGTACTAAAGAATCCATGACGGGTTCTATTGCGCATTTAGAAAAAGAATTTTTGAATATTCGTGCCGGAAAAGCATCACCAGCAATGCTTGGAAGCGTTTTTGTTGATTATTACGGATCTGCAACACCACTTTCGCAAGTATCGAAAATTAGTGTTCCTGATGCGAGAACAATTACGCTACAGCCTTTTGAGAAAAACATGTTACAAGTAATTGAAAAAGCAATTATGGTTGCCAATATTGGCTTTAACCCAATGAATAACGGCGATGTAATTATCATTAGTGTTCCTGCCTTGACAGAAGAACGACGTCGCGACCTTGCCAAACAAGCCAAAGTAGAAGCTGAAGATGCAAAAGTAGGTATTCGAAATGCGCGTAAAGATGCCAATACAGAAATTAAAAAACTTGAAAAAGACGGAACATCTGAGGATATTTGCAAAACTGCCGAGGATGAAGTGCAAAACTTAACCAACGCTTTCATCCGTAAAATAGATGAACTTTTGGTGGTGAAAGAAGCCGAAATTATGAAGGTCTAAAACAACCTCAACTTCTATTTGAAACCCGTTCCGTTAGTATAATGGGACGGGTTTTTTATGGTTGAATGTAATTAAAAACTAGTATTATAATGACTAATCTCTAATTAATAAAAATAGAACTGAAACCAGCAACTCTCGTAAAAAAACAATTTGCTTTTAATTACCGTTTTACAATACTAACTGCAGTTCCAGTTATCATTACTGCAATTAATCCTTCACTACTTTTAAGCTCTACATCAACTTGGATTCCGACAACTGCATTGGCGTTCAACTTTGTTGCGTTTTCTTTTAAATTAGTAAAAGCCTGCTCTTTTATCTCTAAGATGCTTTCACTAATTCCTGCGTAGTATTTTTGCATGTTAAATGTCAATCCCATTTTTTGCATATTTACAGCAGTTCCAGAAACTATTCCGTTGTATTCAAGGATTTTATAATCTTCGATAGAGTTGGTTGTGGTTAAAATCATGATTTTATTAGTATTATTTATTTATTGGTTATAAAACGAAGCATAGCACAAATGGACATTCATGCAGTCCAAATTATCAAAACATAAAAGCACTACTAAATTAAAACAATACACTAAAGCGACTGAGAATCTTTAGCTTATAGCCTTTTTTTAAAACCTTCTGATTTCCTATCTCACTACTGACTCGACACGAATTTCAACCCAATAATAGAACTGATTAATGTGGTTATAAAAAATATCCGCCAAAAATCAGCTGGTTCTTTGAATACAAAAATTCCAACTAGCACAGTTCCCACTGCGCCAATTCCTGTCCAAACTGCATAAGCGGTTCCTATGGGCAAGGTTTGTGTCGCTTTGTACAGCAAAAACATACTGATTGTCAAACACACTAAAAAACCTGCTAACCACAAGCTTGCTGTCATACCAGTACTCTCTTTGGCTTTGCCTAAACAAGTAGCAAAACCTATTTCAAAAAGACCTCCAATAATCAACAAAATCCAGTTCATACTACTGTTTTAATATTAATACAGATGGAACACCACTCAGCCAAATACTTCTAGAATCTACTAATGCTTTCCAACTTTCGAGACTAATCAACATTAAATCTTGTTGGGCTAGGAATTCTTTTTTGATAATTTTATCGGTGATTAAACTGATGTTGTTCGGGTATTTTTGCTCTAAAGAATCAATGGCACTTTTCATTACGAAATTAGTGTCGACATGCCTATTGACATCCAAAATAACGATTTTTGAATTATTGTTATAGACTAATTTCTGAATATAATCAATTACAAAAGAGTCTTCAGGACTGAAAATTGGAATAAAAACATGATTGACTTGTTGCAAATCTTTATCAATCAAAATACCAATTGGCATCTTGGTTTTAGAAATAATTTGTCTGGTTCTTTCATCAAAAGGAGAATTCTCAAACAAGCCCTCTTTACCGGTAAACTTATCAATTAAACGATCTGGATTGATGATGCGGGTTGTAAAACCAATTACTTTCCCTAGAATGGTACCTTCGAAAATTGATTTTCCTAAACCTACTAATAGCAAATCATAATCGCCTTGATTGGCTACATCTGCAATTTCAGTTTCAATATCCATTGTGGCTTTAAAAATAGTCGTAATATCTTGCTTTAACAACTGTGATTCTTCGACAATAGGATAAAAACTATTTTTTTCTTTGTCTTCCAAATTAAAAGTATGCACCTCATCACTCAAGGACAAGTGCATCACGGTAATACTCGAGGTGTTTTTTTGCTTTTTAATAAAACTATGAGCCAATCGCAGCAGAGATTTTCCTTTTTCGTTATTTCCAAACGAAATTAAAATGCGGTATTTATTTGCATTTGATGCTTCCAATATTTCAACACCGTCTTTTGTTTTGAAAATATAATTGATTAAATCTAAGGCAGGACCAGTCATAAAAGTGGTTACCAACGCCATAATGACCATCATGGTAAACACCTCTGGAGTCAATACTTTGAGTTCTAAACCTATGTTCAAAACGATTAATTCCATTAAACCTCTCGTATTCATCAAAGCGCCAATTGTTAAACTATCGCGCCAGCTTTGACCCACAAATCGGGCCGCCAGAGCACTTCCTAAAAATTTCCCCACTACTGCAACCAAAATAATAAACCCAGTAACTTTCCATAAATACGGATCGTTAATAAGACCAATTTCTGTTTTTAAACCGGTAAATACAAAAAACAGAGGCAGTAAAAGTATCAAAGCCACATCCTCTACTTTTTCAATGAATATGGTTCTGAATTTTGGAACGTCGGGCATAATAGCTCCAGCCATAAAAGCTCCAAACAACGCGTGAATTCCAATCACTTCTGTAGCATAGGACGAAACAATGAGCACCAAAAAAAAGATGGCAACAACGGGTTTTACGATGCTGTCTTTTGATCCATATAAATCTCCAATCCTTTTTAGAAATGGTTTTACAATATAAATCATCGCTGCAACGTACAGGATAGCAAGCATGATTATATACAACGAGCTCACAAATGTCCCCGCTTTTACAATGGCAATTACCACTGCCAGAATACACCAAGCCGTAATATCATCTGCCGCAGCGCAAGTAATTACTATTGCTCCTAATTTTGTTTTATGAATGCCGCGTTCCTGCACAATTCTTGCCAAAACTGGAAAAGCAGTGATGCTCAAAGCAATCCCCATGAACAAACTGAACGACAAAAATTTCACTCCCTCTGGTGCAAACTGATTGTACACATAATACGCCAAGCCAATACCAAGCGCAAACGGAATCACTATACTCGCATGGCTAATCACTACGGCTTCATTAGCTTTATTTTTTAAAACTTTTAAATCGAGTTCCATTCCTATCACAAACATAAAAAGGATAAGCCCAATCTGACTCAAAAATTTCAAATTTCCCAAGGATGCCGCAGGAAACAAAACTCCCGAAAATTCTGGAAAATAGAGACCCAATAAGGAAGGCCCAAGCACAATACCAGCGATTATCTCACCAATTACTGAGGGCTGACCAATTTTTTTGAAAATCCAACCAAAAACCCGAGCAACAAGAATAATAGTGATTATTTGTGCTAAAAGTATGGCTAACGGATCTTGAAAATTATGTTGCATGGAGGTTATAAAATCGCCCCAAGACCCTTTTCCACTTTCTGGCGTTACTATGATTTCGCTCGCCTCTAACTTTTTCCCTTTGGTGATAATCCAGTACATTAGAGCGGTAAAACCACCCGTAATCAATAAGTAAAATACTGTATTTTTATAATTTTTCATATTTATTGTAGTCTATTCGATCCCTTTTCTAATCTAACAAAGATGCAGATTCCAAATGTATAATTTATATACCACAAAATTATTTAATTGTAAAATAAAAAACGCCAGCAAATTCCATTGGTACACAACAAAAACTTAAACTTAAAATCGATGATTTATAGCGGTTTTAATTACCTTTACCACCGATAAATAGGAAATATGATCAAGTGGTTTAGTTTAGGATTTTGGGAGTTAATAGCCCGTGTTGTCCTTAGAAATAGAATATTAATGTTATCCATAATTATTGCGATAACAGCTCTTTTAGCTTTACAATGGAAAAATATCCATTTTACTTTTACAGAAGCTAATTTATTACCCGATGATAATAGTGTCAATATTGAGTATAATGCCTTTTTGAATAAATTTGGTGAAGAAGGAAATTTAGTTATAATTGGGGTGAAAGACAACGCCATTTTTACTCCAAAAGCCTTCGCCTCTTGGAGCAAGCTAATGAACTCCATCAAAGGAGACCTTGCTGTTGATTTAGTTGTATCGCTTAATGATTTAAAGAAATTACAAAAAAACGACTCACTTGAAACCTTTGAATTGGTTCCTTTCGTAGACCAAAGCAAAATCGTTAACGAAGCGTATCTCCAAAAAATAAGAAAAGAACTTTTTAATGACCTGCCTTTTTACGAAGGATTGCTTTTTAATAAAAAATCAGGAAGCATTCGATCTGCGGTGTACATGGACAAGGAAATTGTCAATACAGCTGCACGTAAGGATTTCATTTTAGACAAACTCGTTCCAGCGGTTGAAACATTCGAAAAAGAAACTGGAATCGACCTGCGTGTTTCCGGAATGCCATACATTCGAACGCTAAATGCAAAAACCATCACAGACGAAATTAGCATCTTTATTGGCGCGTCACTTTTAGTCACCTCCTTGCTTTTCTTTTTCTTTTTTAGAAGTTTTAGAGCTACTTTAATTTCATTGATTATTGTCATTATTGGTGTCATGTGGTCCTTTGGGTTTTTAGGATTACTGAATTATGAAATTACCGTTTTAACAGCTTTAGTGCCTTCTTTAATCATTGTTATTGGAATTCCAAATTGTATTTTCTTGACCAATAAATACCATCAGGAATATAAAATTCACCACAATAAAGCCAAAGCTTTGCAGCGCGTTACTACAAAAGTGGGTATGGCAACCTTAATGACAAATTTAACAACAGCTATTGGTTTTGCTACTTTTGTGGCTTCAAACAATCAATTGTTATTAGAATTTGGAGTGGTTACATCCATCAATATCATGGCACTTTTCTTTTTGTGCATTATTGTGATTCCTATTTTTCATAGTTACATTCCCGCACCAAAAGAACGCCATATCGAACACCTGGATCGCGATTATGTAAAGGCTTTTATGGGATGGATTCTGAGAAACGTAAAATACAATCGCTTTACCATTTATGTAGTTTCCATTGTACTGCTAGTCATTAGTATCATCGGGATTTATGAAATGCGTATTTCTGGTAGTTTGATAGAAGACATGCCAAAAAAAGAGGCCTTTTTTGAAGATATTGTTTTCTTCGAAAAAGAGTTTGATGGGGTAATGCCACTAGAAATCATGATTGACACCAAGCGTAAAAAAGGGGTTATGAAGTTGTCTACCCTCAGGCGAATGGACGAACTAGAGGAGGCTATTGATGAAATTCCAGAGCTTTCAAAACCGATTTCTATTGTCAATCTAGTCAAGTATTCCAAGCAAGCGTATTACAACGGAAAACCAGAATACTACGATTTACCCACTTCGCAGGAGCAATCTTTTATATTGTCTTACGCAAAAAATGCGGCTAAAAATTCAAAGGACAACGTAATGAAAAGCTATGTGGATTCTACAGGACAATTTGCCCGTATCACAACATTTATGCGTGATGAAAGCGGTGATAAAATTGCCAAAATTGAAGCTGAAATTAGAAAAAAAGCTACTAAAATTTTCCCAGAAAACCAGTACAAAGTAACCATTACGGGCAAAGCACTCGTTTTCCAGAAAGGAACAGGATACTTGCTCAACAATTTACTTTCGTCACTAGCTTTTGCCTTTTTACTGACGGCACTTTTAATAGCATTTATGTTCCGTTCGTTCAAAATGGTATTGGTTTCTATCATTCCTAATCTATTACCATTAATGTTAACCGCCGGAATCATGGGCTTTCTAGATATTCCCTTGAAACCGTCTACGATCTTGGTTTTCGGAATTGCCTTTGGACTCTCTGTAGATGACACCGTGCGCTTCCTATCGCAATACCGAGAAGAATTAAAGAAAAACAACTGGAAAATACGCAAATCTGTTTATGCAACATTTACAGATGCCGGCTTGAGCATGTTCTATACTTCTATCGTATTGTTCTTTGGGTTTTCTGTATTTATGCTGTCTAGTTTTGGAGGAACAATTGCCCTAGGCGGATTAATTTCTTTGACCTTATTATTCGGTATGTTATCAAATTTAATGTTGTTGCCAGCTTTGGTACTCACCTTGAATAAAACATTGGCCAACGAGCAAGATTTCATCGAACCTAAAATAGACATTATTGAGCCAAGCGATGCAGCCATTGATGATTTAGAACTCAGAAAATAATATCAGGAGCTCTTTCCGGCTATGCGTTGCAATCTTCCTGTTTTAAAAAAAACAGGAAGGATTTTCACTGCTATCCGGGCTAGGGAACTGTTTGATTTAGAGAAATTTTTTAAACTAAACGATTTAAAAACCTCAAAAATAGTAGAACAGCACGTTGCACTAAAAAAAGCATTACATTAGGATTGCAATTGTTTTATAGTGTACCCCTAAAACTTACACAGCACGACTATAAATTAATACTAAAACATTGAGAAAAAAATTATGATTGGATTATATATAAATTGGGATGTAGACTCAGAAATCATCAATATAGGCGGATTCCCTATAAAATATTACGGACTATTATTTGCTGCGGGTTTGCTGTTGTCCATGGCAATACTTAAGAAAATTTATAAGGCAGAAAATTTAAATGATAGCGCACACGAAGCATTATTTCTATACGGCATCATCGGGATTTTTGTTGGAGCGAGATTGGGGCACTGCTTCTTTTATGATTTTGATTATTATTCTAAAAATCTAATCGAAATTATTTTACCAATAAAAAAAACGATCACTGGGGATTATAAATTCGTAGGTTTCTCGGGATTAGCCAGTCACGGAGGAACAGTAGGTTTACTTATTTCTCTTTATTTATATTCAAAAAAATATAAAATCAAGTACCTCAAAATCCTAGATTTAATTGCAATTGTTGCTCCACTTGGAGCGGCGTTTATAAGGCTTGCCAACTTAATGAACTCAGAAATGATTGGCAATCCTACAACAATGCCTTGGGCATTTATTTTTAAACGTGTTGACACTATACCAAGGCATCCAGCTCAATTGTATGAGGCCATTGCTTACTTTATTATTTTTCTATTACTCTTTATAACCTACAAAACTAAAAACATAACAATAGGAAATGGTTTTTACTTTGGCCTAGCAATTACGCTAATTTTCAGCATGCGAATCTTAATCGAGTTTGTCAAGATCAATCAAGTATCATTTGAAGAAGGCATGAAGCTAAATATGGGACAAATTTTAAGTATTCCTTTTATACTAATTGGATTGTATTTTACAATAAGAAATGGACGAAATAAGGAAATGAACTAAAAAAAAACCGCAATAAAATCATGGCATACAGCGAAATAACAAATACGACAAAACGCCTGTCACCACTTATTGAGGCTGCTGAGTTATTGGAATTGTACAAAAACGATGCAGTAGTTCTTGTTGATGCTAGCAACGGAAAAGATGCTAAAATAACGTACGAGGCTAAACATTTAGACCAAGCATTGTTTGTCGATTTAAATACTGATTTGGCTGATATCAAAAATGATCTCGCAGATGGAGGAAGACATCCTTTGCCAGAAATTGAAAAATTTGCGGAGACGTTGACAAAGCTCGGAATAACAAATAGCAGTCACGTTGTCATTTATGATGATAAAAACGGAGCCAATGCTGCAGCTCGATTTTGGTGGATGTTGCGATCAATTGGTCATGAAAAAGTTCAAGTTTTAAATGGAGGATTACAGCAAGCCGAAAATATGGGGTTTCCAACAAATGATAAAACAGAAACGCCAAAGCTTGTCCCAAACTACACATTCGACAATTGGAAACTACCAACTGCAACAATTACCGAAGTGGAAAACAATTCTCAGAACGAAAATTATTTGGTTATTGATGTTCGAGAAAACAGTCGGTATCGCGGCGAGTATGAGCCTATAGATTTAGTGGCAGGTCATATTCCTGGGGCAATCAACATTCCTTTTACTACCAACTTAAATCAAAATGGGCGGTTTTTATCCGCATCAGAACTAAAACAAAAATATCAAGAAATTTTTGGAGCTATTAAACAAGAGAACATCATTATTCATTGTGGCTCTGGCGTTACCGCATGCCAAACTCTTTTAGCAATCGATTATGCTGGGCTAGCAATGCCAAAACTGTTCGTTGGCTCTTGGAGTGAATGGTCCAGAAACGATAAAGCGATTATAGTTTTTAAATGATCGATTTACATCAAAATTTTTAAGCCGTTTTATACTTCTTAAAGATTTATTTGATTTTAAAACTTGATGAGAATAAAAAAATTTACGGACCCATTGTTATTAAAAATCTCGTTTGCTGGAAAATGCCACAAAGAACTAACTAAACCACTATGGACTTAAAGTCCATAGATTTTGTTTGGCAGACTGAAAGTCTGCGAGGTTAAAATGTAAAATCCACCGCAAATTCGCAAATTTAAAGACTTGCAACGTAAAAAATAATTTGCGAATTTGCGGTAAATATTTTTAGAACCTGAAAGGGAAATGCACTAAAGTACATAGTTTTAACTATTTTTGAGACCAATAAACGTATAATTAGTTTTACGAGCAATGAGCCTGATATTTTATTGCGCTCATTTTGTTCTAATTAATTTTACTGCTATTTTCCAAAGCTATCTCTAAATCTTGGTATTTTGATGTTACTTTCTCGATAATCCCATTCTTATTGACTATAAAATGAGTAGGAAAACCGCTAATTTGAAGAGTGTTATTCATATACGTTTTCAGGTTAGGAACTACGGAGTACAATAATGGTCTTTTAATTAAAAACGCCTTTAATTCCTCTGGTGAATCTTCAGCCAAGCTAATAAACACGATATCTTTTCTGTTTTTATATTTTAAAGCCATTTCATTTACCTCAGGAAATTCTGCGATACAGACCACACAATGAATGAACCAGCATTTAATTACTACTATTTTTCCTTTGAGGTTTTCATTAGTAATCAAATTCCCATCGAGGTCTTTAAAAGAAAATACGGGAAAAGGTTTTCCTTCCTTTTTAAAATTATTTATGGTATTAAAAGCTTCCGCCGCAATCGTAGCTTGTATGCTAGTATCGGAAGTAGCCTCAATTTTAAAAAGTTTGTAATAAAAGATATTTTTGTCGGTCGATACAAGCCGAATCGGGATAAAACCACCATCTGCTAATGCTTTAAGAAACTCCTCTTTGGTAATTTCTTTTGAATTAGCATCTAGGCCAATAAAATCTCTAGCGAGCATTACATTATCATAATGATAGGTCCACCAATCCATAAAATTTTTCTGAATCTCTAAGGAATTTACTTCAGGATCGCCGTAAGAAGTTGGACTAGAGCAAGAAATGAGCAGTATAAAAAAAGAGAGGCTATAAAAAATATTTTTCATCATGATTTAATAAGTGACTAATGTAGGGGCTATAAATTAAAATAAACAATATACTTAATAAAAAAAAGGTCGAAAAAAGGTCGAAAAGGCTAATAAAATCAAGCTTTTACAGAAATGTAGGGGCTTTTTTTGTGTAAAATTGAAATGTACAAGTACTATCGTTTACTACCATTATCCTACCGCTTTGTTTAGCGTTATACTACCGTTTTAATGATCTATTACCACCACAGCATAAAAAAGGGTTTAAAACGGCTAATTTACCAACAAAATAAGCACTTACAAAAACTTTGAATACTTATTTAAATACTTTTTAAACGGCTCTTACGGGTTGTTTAAACGCTATTTGTGTACATCTCAAAAAAAGCCCTTTTAAATCAATGGGTAACCTAATGGGTCACCTCATGGGTCACCTCACGGGCGCAAAAAAAAATACGATGCAATACCCCATAAATAGCAGTTTTAACAATTAAACTAATGTTTTTTATTAGATAATTACCCCCCTAGCGCACAAAAAAGCATATTTAAAAAACGTAAGTAATTGATTTTTAATTATTTGTATTTTAATACATGGAGTTGATCCTCACAGATGCCTTGATTAAGGCTAAGCCCTTGATGTTCTTGATATGAAAGTCCTTTGGCTGGTGGTGGCGGTTCTCGCTTACTAATTTGACATGCTCTGTACCAAGTTCAGACTTATGGAGCCATTTGACCAATACAAACTCATCACCATCGTCATTAATTAATGTAACTACGTACATCTCTCCCCAAAACATATTCTCAATAGCAGTACCTACTTTCTTGTACATAATAATATCGCCTGACTTTAGTAGCGGGTACATACTATCTCCACTAACATAAATCGCACCATCGCATTTAGGCAAATTGGGTATCGTAATGTGATCAACCGGAGTTTCATTATTAGAATCCTTAAATAATGCCACAACTGATGCTGAGGCTTGGATATCGTAAAGCGGTACCGACTGATGTTGAATATTAGTATCTGTTTTTAACCTAAAAACATTACTGTTAGTTGTGTCTTCTATTTTTAGCATTGGCTCTTTTCCCATCAATAGCCATTCGGGACTAATTTCTGGACAATTTTCTATTATTTTAATTAGTATTCCTTCTCCTAGATCTGCTTTTCTATTCAATTGCTTACCAAGATAGCCATTTGAAAGGCCGATTTCTTTCTCAAATGGCGAAGGCTTAACGCCTTTATAATCAATGTATTTGTATAATCTTTCAATTGCTTTCATAAATAAAATAGAAAAAAGGTTATTTTTTGCTTTGTAAATAGAAAATTGTCTATATATTTGCCTTTCAAATAAGAAACAAAAAAAGCAATGAACAAAGCTAATCAAAAAAATAAGAAGTATACCTACGATCCTAAAATATTGGATGCACTGGTTACTAAGTATGGAATGACCAAGGTATACATCAGAATGTGCTTAAAAGGTGATAATAAAAGTCTTACGGCTGATAAAGTTCAAGCGGATTATAAATCACTAAAAAATCAATTTTCGGAAGCTCTGGAAAAATTCAACAGCAAAAACTAAAAACCATGAAAACAAAGATCATTCACCACGTAAACGAAAACTTCACTAGTGAAGTAATTGAAACGATCACTCTACAAGGCGGTGCAATAAGAAGCATAACATTTAGTGAGCCTCAAGCACTTTAATTAAAAAATAAACAATTTGGAAACTCCATACGAATTTCACGATAAGAAATTAGGTGTTAAGATCAAGTACTTGATTTATGACCGCCACTTTCATAGCGATAGCTTAAAAGTGATAAGCTACAAGGCTATTAATGGCCGTATGAAGTCGTCAACGTGCACTGAACAACAGTTGCGCCGGGCTTCGCTAGGTAGTGATGCACTTGTATTGCACGGTTCTTTATCACAAGAGTGGAAAGATATGTTAGTGATACATTTTGGTAAGCCAAAAGAGGAAATAAAAAATAGCTGGTTTGCACAACACTATGTAGCAGATCGTGCAGCATGGGATTTTTACACAGGCTACACGTATGGCGAAAAGCTAAGACTTGAACTAGACACGATTGAGTTGTATGTATATCAAGCCTCAGTGCTAAACACGGTGCTACTTATCAAAAACAACCGTCAGCAATATGTAAAAGCAATGGGTTGTGCTAAAGTAGATATTTGGGATAGTTTAAGTAAAGATGTAAATGCTTTTAGAGAGGTGGATCATAAACTACCAACTACAAAGGATTCGCTTCGCTACAAGGTTACAAAGTATGCAAAAGAGGGTTATCCTGCTGTAATATCTGGGAAGTTTGGAATGCAAAACGCATTGAAAGTTAAGGAACGCGAACAAGAGGCTTTAATTGATGAGCTACTTGCTAAGCACACTAACCTTGACAATGAATTGATCGCCTCACTTTACAATATGGTTGGCGAACGCTTAAACTGGCCATCGATCACGGCTCAAACTATTGGGAATCGCAAAAAAGAGAGTAACCTAGTGATTTATGCAGGTCGTAATGGAGTTTCCGCATTATCAAATAATATGCTGATGCAAAACAAACGTCAAGCGCCATCAACGCCAATGTTATATTGGACACTAGACGGTTGGGATGCAGAACTTTTGTATCAAAAACCAGTGAGCGACAGTAAAGGACAAACAAGAATGACCTATCACAACCGCTTAACAATGGTTGTTGTTCTAGACACATTCAATAAATATCCAATTGGGTATGCCATAGGATCACACGAGACTCCAGAGCTAATAAAAGAAGCCATGCGCAACGCCATCAATCACACAGCTGAGTTGTTTGGTCAAAAATACAACCCTAGACAGTTACAGTCTGATAATTACCAGTCAAAAGTATTGACACCTATTTATCAAGCGTGCGCAAAGTTCTACACTCCTGCAAAGGTTAAGAATGCCAAAGCCAAAGTGATTGAGCCTTACTTCAATCACATCAATAAAAAGTATTGCAAGCTAATGGATAACTGGTCTGGGCATAACGTGAATAGTGGTTCTAAAAACCAGCCGAACTCTGAGATGTTAAACAAGCTGAGCAAGTTCTTTCCAGATAAACAAGGATGTCGCCAACAACTAGAACGAATCATTGAAGCAGAACGAGCTAAAAAGATTGATGAGTACCTAAGCAATTGGCAAAAAGTAGATGAAGAGTTAAAACTACCAATGCCACAAGAAAACTTTTTACTAGCACTGGGTAAAACATCAGGACAAACCAACAGATTAGTAGGTTCTGGACTAAATATCAAGATTGAAGGCAGTAAGCAAGTGTATGATTCTTACGAGCTAGAATTTAGAAAACAAGCACACCAAGATTGGAATGTATTATTTGATCCTCAAAATATAGATCAAGTTTTAGCAGTAAGTGCCGATAGTAAACACCGCTTTTTACTAGAGCGAAAATATGTACAAGCAATGGCACTGGATGATCGAGGTGAGAATGATGCAATGGAGCTTAAAAGAGTAAACGATTACAACAAAGCAGCTATTCAATACATCACAGATGAGCGAAGCGAAAACAGGGATTTATTAGAAAACCTCTTTGAAAACCCGCTACTAAGTGACACTCTGGCCAAACATTTAATAGTTGATTCCAGAGGACAACACAAAGATCAACGAAACAAGCAACGACTAGGCGAAAAAGTGTTACTCAAGCAAGAAATAAAGATTGAAAAACAAGCCGAAAAAACGTGGCAAGAAGAGCAAAACGATTATTACCAACAAAAAACAGACGTTAACAAATACTTACAACAATGACAACAGACTTGAAAAACCAAATTGTACAAGAACTAGAAAACTACCTTGAACTACACAAAATGTCGGCTAACGAGTTTGTGAAAAAGTCAGGAATTAATGAGGCTTATGTGTCTAACATGCGAAACAAGAGCTTCAAAATAGGTCCTACTGAAATTGCTGAAAGATGGTTCGAAAAAGTGGCTCAATTTATAGGCTTGGCACTTAAAAAAAGCTACTGGACACCAGTACAAACCAATCAAATGACAGCTATGATGCCAATTCTTGAAGATTCAAAAGAACACGGCTTAACCAATGTCGTGATTGGTGAAACTGGAAGCGGTAAAACATTCAACGCTGAGTTGTTTGCCAAAGCCAACCCACTCGACACATTTATTGTAAAAGTTGGAAGCTCTGACAACCTATCTGATTTGATTGATAAGATTTTAGAAGGTGCCAAAATCCCACATGCAAAAACCAAGTCAAAAAACATCAACGGCATTGTAAAGTTCATGCAAAAGCAAAAGTTTGACGGATTGAAACCACAATTAATATTTGATGAGTGCGAGTATATGAAGCAACCCACACTAGGAATGATGAAAGAGTTTTACGATGATCTAAAAGGGCATTGCTCGATAGTGTTGATTGGTACTGATGAGCTCATCGACAACTTGGACAAACTAAGAAAACGTAAAAAAGCAGGAATGCGCCAGTTTTACCGCCGTATCAAGTTTGGAATACGAGTGTTACCAAACATAGATAAGAACTACAGAGGTTTCTTAGACAACATTCAAGACAAAGGTTTATTGAGGTTCTTAAAATCAAACTGTGAGAACTATGGCGAATTGCACGACTGTCTAGTGCCAGCAATGCGAGAGGCAGACAGAACTGGTGAACCGTTAACAGAGTCGTTTGTTCGAAAAGTGTTAAACATACCAACGTCAATGTTTTAATGAAAAAAGCCTTAACAGTAAACAACATAGTAAATCAAGCAGTAACGCTCATTGACTTCAAGAAAACACACCCGCAATTGTATCAAGCATTTGGGAATCCTCAAAACAAGGGAATTTGGTTTGTCTGGGGTGGTTCTGGTTCTGGTAAGAGTAGTTTGCTTTTAGACTTAGCAAAAGCATTCTCAGAAAGCTTTAAAACCATTCATAATGAACTTGAAGAGGATTTGGATGATTTAGATTTTATCAATCGCATACGATTAAAAAACATGCAAGATGTAAAGGATAATTTTCTAACGGCATCCTACAATTATGAAGAGCTGTGTGAGTATTTAGAAAAGAGGGACAGTCCAAAAGTAGTGATCATCAATTCAGCTACCTATTTTTTTAAGGATTTGCAACAATATTTTGAATTTACAAACAAGTATAAGCGAAAGAAGATCATCATTATTTCAGGCATGGCAAAGAATAACAATCCCTACTCAGAGCTAGAAACTAAGATCATGTATGATGCCAATAAAAAGATTTTTGTTTCAGGCTATCAAGCCCTTTGCAAAGGTAGAACTATAGGACCCAATGGAGGTGTTTACATCATCTGGGCGGAGGGATATGAAAAAATAAGAGGAGCACAAGATTTAAATTAAAAGTAAAAAAACATGAAAACAACAACAGAAAAACTAGCAATTACAGAACACGAATACGAAATGATGGTTTTTGGCTTTTACTCCCGCTGGTGCGAAAGCGTAACCACCAATACGAGAGACTACCAAGCAGTTCTATCTAATGCAGCAGTCAATGCTTGGTTCTTGATGGAACTAACAAAATGCGAGTCAGAATTTCATTTATCAACAGATCGCTATATCGATTCACCAACAATTACCAAAATGGACCTGCAAAACTGCTATAACGAAAGCACTTTTAGGCTGTTTAATCTTAGACCTATGCCTCTTTTAGAAAAAGCAAAAACCAAAATACCAAAAGGAAATCAAGTGTTTAACTCAATACTCCAAAACTAATGACCCCACAGCAAAGAAAAAATAAAATAGCAGAGCTAGAGCAATGGTTAAGAGATAATCCCAACCACGCTAACCGCACCATAATAGAAACCGACTTGCGTAAGCTCACAGAACAACAGCAAGGCAGAACCTTTGAGCGTGACACCTTCGATTTAAGAAACTATAATATCTATAATGTATGAGTTACGAAGACATATACCAACGACTAGAAGACTTGCACAACGTGCTTTTATATTGCTCTGACTTACAAAAGGGAGGTCGCATTCATGTGTTCAAAGTTGGCGAACGCATCTGCATCAATCAAGAACGTGGCGCACTGCTTTCGCAATTAAGCCACATGAATCAGGAAACTTTCAGCCACGAAGTCAGGGAGTATAAAATGCCCGTAGGCATCGAGGTAAAAATAAGATTCACCATCGAAAAAATACAGGCCTCCGGATGGGGTGGCTTATCAACCGATAAATTTTTAAAGTAAATGGATCAGTTCACTCAAGAAGAAATCGACAAAGCACTTGCTGAAATAGAAACTTTAGACCGCTATACCATGTGCAAGTATTGGAGGTTTGCACCTCCCGGAACTGAAATATATTTCAGGAGTGATTTACCAACCGGTAACGCTTTCCATAAACGGCTTTTCGTTGAGCTTGGGGGCTTTACCCCCGAAATAAGTATACAACTAGGACATTAATAATTAATTCAATAAAAATCAAAATGAGCACAGAAACGCAAGAAAAACCAACTTTCAACATCAGCGAACTTACAGCTGACCAAAGAAAAGAGCTAGTACAACAGCTTAAAAAAGAGGAAAAGGAAAAGAAAATTAAAACAGCCAATTCCCGAAAGGCATTAGAGGATTTATGGTCTGAATTTGTAATTAAGAACGTCCACAAGTTTATGCCAATAAGAGAACTGGTTGAAGAAAATATTTTAGAGACATTTTCTGATTTTGAACCGCTCTCAAAATTAATAGAGGAATGTTATGGAATTGAAAAGTTAGACCAGGACAGTTTCACCAAAACATTACCAGACGGATCATTTAGTTTAACGATTGGATATAATAAAACAGATGGATTCAACGGAAATGAAGGACTTGGAGTTGATAAGATCAAGATGTATATGGACACGCTCAAAGGCGATGGCGACAACGACAACTTGACAAAGTTAGCAGCCGCCCTAGATATTTTTCTAAAGCCAAACCCAGTGACTGGAATGTTGAATCCTAGAAAGGTAAAGGACTTGAGTAAACTTCGAGACATGTATGATAGTGAGCTATTCAATGAGGGAATAGACATTATTGAAAAGGCAGTTATTTATACAAGAACATCTCAATTTATAGAAGGATGGAAATTCGTAGCATTAGAAAGCGGTCTTACTAAAAAGGTAACATTTAGGTTTTCTGTTTAATGCACCCTAGTAACTCAGTAACGGCACTATTGGCAATATTGTTAATAGTGCTCAACGGGAAAGCCATCGTTGACTATGTGTTATGGCTTCGATTTAAAATAAGAACCACCTTCAAACAAATGCAAAATGAGCGTAAGGATAACACCAATAGTAGATCACGAGAGCTACAGCGTTAACAATAAAGAAGTCTATAAAGACACCAACGGTAATTGGATATACCGCCAAGAATTGACCTCTCAGGAAGTGAATGCTTTTCATAATTACAAAAAAGCAGTAATAGAAAATAAAGCTTTCAAAAAACACACAAAAGCAACTTACAAAGGATAACAATTAAAACTAAAACATGAGTAAAAATTCAACATCATCAGGAGGAATAGGATTCGCAGGACTATTAACAATAGTGTTCATCACTTTAAAATTAACAAAATACATTGACTGGAGTTGGTGGTGGGTTTTATCTCCAATTTTAATACCGGGCATAGTTGTTATAGCGGTATTAATAGTCCTTGGGACATTATTTATACTAAAAAAATAGGTTAGGTTAATTCGGTTTCCCGAGTGGCGAAATGGTAAATGCGTCCTTTTTGTAGGACTGACTTAGGCAAGGTTCGATTCCTTACTGGCGATTGGAAAGACTAAGCAATGCGGGTTCGATTCCCGCCTCGGGAGCAAATTTAAAAAAACAATAAAATGAACCCATCACACTACTATTTAGAGGCTAATAACGCTCTACAAACCAAGAACAAGCTACAGGCAGAGTTCGCAAGATATCTACAATCGATCAGCTCAAAATTGATTGATGCCGAAAAACTTCCAGAACTAAAAAAAGAAATCTTAGAGAAACAAATTGAGCTCAACACAAAATACCCTCGTTGCACACCGCTTAATATTTCATTTTATAATCCAGGTGGAAATCACAAGCTCATTATTTCAGGGTTTTATGGAGTTACATTTTCCATCAATGACGCCTATTATGACAACAACTAAATCACCATATCTATTCGAGGGACAAGGTTCCGCAATAGATGACTACAACGCTCCAAAAAGGCAATTGCAAACCATTGTGCAAGGCGGCAGAACCCACAGTAAAGGCAACTGGGGTTTATTTAATAATAATGATCAACAGCATAAATATGTGAGATCACTATGTATGCAGGCTCAATGGACGGTACCTTCTGAAAAATGGGGTGAAGTTCCAGATATAAATAGACTGAGCGAGTTTTTAAAAAGTAATAAATCACCAATTAATAAGCCATTAAAAGACATGGAACCGGAAGAGGTTTCGAAAATTATTGAAGCATTAAAAGGAATCGTAAAATCAAAATACAAGTAAGATGGAAGAAATAATAAATGATCTACACTGGCTAATGTTTCACTGTTTTATTGTTGGTTTTTCAATTTGTTTGTTTTTATGGATTAACTGGCCATCTAATAAAAATAAAAAACGAAAATCAAAGTACCCAAAATGCGATTGCTCCGATGTTAACCAGTGCTCAAAATATTGTCACGCCAAGTATTGTTTTTCAAAAGACTTTACAGATGGAAAAATATAGCATCACGGTAGTTTGTCCCCACGACATCGCCGAAACAAGAGTAATAGAAAGTGTCGCCACCTGTGAAAAAACGGTACTAGTTTGTACCGAGTGTGGCGAAGAATTAGAAAAACCTAAAACAGAATGTTAAGATGACAGCAGAACAAATGAATAAATTCATCGATAAATTCATAAACATATATGATGATGAAGGAAATGAGATAAATCCAATTCCCGAAGATAAAAAAGTAACAGTTTACTGTGAAGGGACTAATTTGGGAGATAGAGGTTTTATTGAAAACTCTTTAAAATCTAAGCTAGGCTTTGAAGCTTTGATTGCGAAAAGTTGGATTCTTCACAAAGATTTAAAACAATTAGTTAAATGAAAATAAAACTAAAACTCTCCGAAAAACAGATCAATGCACTGGTCTATAGTTTTGGCGTAATGACCAAAACACCAACCAAGGACAGAGCCGTAAAGGTAGCACGATCGGTAATAGACAAAGTGGCACTGAAATTCAAGAAAAAACAATTAGACGTACAGCAAAGCGGTAATCTTTTTACACGAGACAAAAAGCATTGTTTCACGCTCGAAATTGTCGAAGCGCATTACTTAGAGCAATTCACAATTATTGTGAGTGAGCATCCCTTAAATGATTATGACCGCAACGTTTTGCGGTACATAGGAAATAATCTTAACCAACAATTAGCCTAATGTATCTTAACCAAAAAAAGAAACGGCCATCAAAACCTACTGAAACCGATTTCGAGCGCACTCAACGCGAACATCAGCAAGCCTTACAACTAGCACACCAATTTAAAGATATCAAACCCACTAAATACTTACTCAAATGAGCAAAAAGAAAATATACATCGCTGGCAAAGTGACAGGAGAAGCACAAGAAGCGTGCACAGAGAAATTTGCAATCGTTCAAAAAGAAATTGAAAATTTAGGCTTTGAAGTTATAAACCCGTTAAATGTCGTTGGTAATTGGGATACTCCTTGGCCTTCTGCAATGAGGAAATGCATAAAGGCGTTGGTCGACTGTGATGCAGTTTATTTACTTCCCTGCCATCTTCATAGTACGGGGGCAATGATTGAATTTAACCTTGCTTTTCGTTTGAATATCCCATTCTATTATATGATAGATCATTTAAAAGATTGCTAATGGAGCAGCTAACCACATACCGCGCACAAGGCAAAGAAATAGGCTTGGTTTTTCTATTTAAATACGATTTAAACGGCAATTTAAAGCTGTTTGAAATATGTGATGGAGAATTAAACCCTGATCAAATTAAATGGTTGTTTTCAAAGTTCCCAGCTAATGAAAGCGCAATGACAAATATTTGGATGAAGGATGAAAAATATACTAAAGTATTCCTAGTGTCAGTTTCACCCGCTGATTTATCCTTTGATGCTCTCTGGAACTTGTACGACTACAAAGTAAGCCGCCAAGATGCCGAAAAGCAATTTAAGAAACTTAAACCTTCCGAAGTAATAAAGTGCTTTACTGAGATTCCCTTTTATCTTGATCACTTAAAGAAAAACCCGGGCATTGGTAAATTACACCTCGCTACTTACATCAACAAAAAAAGATATGAAGACGAACGCCCTCAAATAGCAATGAAAGTGGGCAAGGTTTTTAATCCAATGTTAAAAGATTTAGCTAGCAAAAAAACAAGTAAGTAAACGATTATAACTGTCAAGCTAGCCGCCGTTTTTTCAATGGCGACTAGCGCAAGTTATAATCGATAAAATAACATCTTAAAAACAACAAAAATGGCAAAACAATTTACAAAGGTTACTAAAACCTACTCGACAAAAAACAAACTGCAGCTGCTAATTTTAAATGAGTTGAATACGGTTGACTGTATTCTCTTCAGTACTAAAAGTGAAGCAACCGATTATATCGTACAATTGTACAAAAACGCCTTACTAAAGTATAAAGGTAATGCAGCGGTACCACAATTAAAAAGGCACGAATCAACGAATCAAAGCATGTCGTTTTATGTTGATGATGTGATCAGTATTTCAATGTATAACGTAGAAATCGATTTATCATGATACTACCATTTAGCACAAAATTAAACGGAAAGCCTACTTATTTTGTAGAGAAGATTCATAAAGGATTCAGATTAATGGAGCTAATCATGAAAGCGGCAATTGACCCTAGCATCCATTACCCACCAAATTATAATTATGTTGCAAAGGATAAATTGCCCGCTAAACTCCACACCATCCGAGAGGACAAAAACGAAAGATGGAAACCAGGAACAAAAATTGATTTCTTTATAAATTGCCGCCAAAAAAATATGTTTCGGTTTGCTCCGGTTCTGCCAGTGGTGAGCGTTCAAAAAATTGAGATTGTTTACGATAAAGTATTTGGGAAATCCCTTTACCCGGAAATACTAATTGACAATGTAAAGTTACACCCAATGAAATTAGACGAACTAGCCCATAACGATGGTTTCGATACAATTGAAGATTTTTTTGCTTACTTCAATAAAGATTTTACTGGTAAGTTGATTCACTGGACGGATTTAAAATATTAGAAAGATGAGCATAAAATCAATAAATCAACAATTAAAAAACAGTATTATGAAGTAAAATAGCAAACCCTAAAACGACAGTATTAAATATGCTATCTGGGGAGATAATCGTTTATAAGCGACTAGTGAACAATAGTAGCTAGTTGCTTTTTTATTGCTTAAAAACCTTTGTACGTAAGATGTAACTTTCTTACTTTTGATTATTAATAAAAAACAGAAAAAAATGGAAAAAATTGACATGGAAAAACGAATAGCAACAAACAAAAAAATATTTAAGGTATTTGGGATTTTATTTGCATCATTAATTATGATTGTAATACTTGCTGAAAGTTTTGGAAGTAGTACTGTTTCAGACGATATTGTAGAAACAAAAGCATTATCGGAAATAAGTACAGCCAAAGGAATAATAGGAATGTCACCAGTTGATGTTTACCTTGATTTAGAAAAAAAAGGATATGCAATAGATAAACAATACATCCCAAACGAAGGAACAATGTATAACTGCGACAAAAAAGAATTTGCTATCACCTATAATGTGAGAATGTTTAAAAACGAAAATGACTTGGTCGAAGAAGTTAGAATAGCGGCTTCAATAACGGGTCAAGACAATAAAAGCATTGTGGCCGTAAAACCGTTTTTAAAGTACATAAGTACCGTATCCTATGAAGGTAGTGACACAAGCAAAATAACACAATGGATTGAGGAAAATTTCAATAAAGAGAGTGCTTCAATAGTAATAGGAAAAGCTAAATTTACTCTAAGTGGAAATAAGTTTTCAAAAGTCGTCCAGATAGAACCAGCATAAATAAAAAAAACCCGACTAGATCCAGTCGGGTTTTTTTATGCTTTAAAATATTATATTTGCCTACCCTTTGGGAGCATCATTTTTAATGTCAGGGAAAGTTAACGAGGTTTAACGTGAACCGCTTGAGTTAAGCTATGCCAAAGGGTTTTTTTATACCTGAAAACTCGTGTTGCACAGAACCAAAATGTGATTTAATTTTGTTTCATGGCGTATAATAAGAAAAATTATAACAAACGTGCTCAATTTATTATTGAGGTGTACAAAAACGCCAAACACGATGACGTACCTGATACTAAAATAGTACGTACTGTTTTTCCTAAATTCAATATTTATCTATCGTATCGCCAATGGATGAATATTAAAGGAACTCCAATTCCTAGTGAGGTACAAAACCAGTTGTCACTATTCGGTTTTTAAATTTAGTTTGTATCCTGGTGTGTTGTCACCTAAGCTGTAATCCTCAAACGAGCTTGTGAATATCAATTCTCTTACTCGTAAACCTACATCGTTTCGGTTTAATCCTTTGGCACTTTTACGTACCAATAATTCACAATAATCACTCTCCCAACTGGCTATTGCCATATACAACTTTTGTTCCAGCTCCAAGTATTCTAAACCTAACTTTCTCACCTCAAGAGGTGCTAAATTGTATGTTTGGCTATAGGTATCCATAACCAGAATAACAGACAATACAGGTAGCGCCATTTGGTTTTTGCCTTGTAAGTTAGAAAATTCGGTTTCAGGAAAGTCCAAAAGCACGGCGGGAAACGACATCATTTTTCGTGGATCATCAGAACCAAGTTGTCCTAAATCTTGTTCAATATAAGTTACCTCTGGAACCTCAATCTCTATGTGAGCTTGTAAGTCTAAAAATAAGCTAGCAAATGGTGAGTTCATAATTATTGCATGATTTGTTTAATATCTCGAGCTATTTGTCTCTCAATGGCATTGTTCAGCACGGGGCTGTCACTTGGATTTGTTGGCATGAACTGGCGTTTTGGTATATTCATTTTACGTTGGTGCGCTCTTACTTGACTACTACCTGATTTGTAGGTCACAGTTTGCATACGCTCTTTGCCTGTTTTGGTAAACTTTCCAGTACCTTTTTTTGCTTTGCTGTACTTGTTCCTGCTGTGCGCTTTTACGGTTACAATTCCATTAAAACCCTCGTTGTGTGCTTTGGCGTAAGGCATACTATTTTTTAATGTAGTTTGTCCTGGTTGCGTGGTGTAATAGTTGGCAGCACGCAATGCTCCTGTTTTAACTAAAGTGCTACCTCTCGGTTTTCGGCTTTTTTTCCAACGATCAAAACTTTGTCCCTGAAATCCCTGAGCTCTAAAATTACCATTGATAAAGCGCAAAGCAATGTTTCCAGCTACCGATGGATAACGGTTATTGGCATAATTTTGTATCTCTTTAGCCTTGGTATTGAGTGCCTTTGGAAATTCCTCTGGGGTCATTTTTGTATTATTTTACATTTAATTAATTGTAATTCAAGTAACATTTAGTAATTTTGTATTTATGTCTAAAGAAGAATTAAATACTAAGATGCATTCGGAGTTTATTGTTTCCGAAGAAAATAATGTAAAGCACAAGTGTTTTGCAGCATTAAGAGATATGTCAAAATTTAACTATTCAATCGATAAAGCCTCGAAAACATACAATGTTTCCATCTCACAAATTGAATCTTACACTTCTGAATTCAATAAATTAGTAGCCTAAGTAGTCTTCAAATATTCTTGTTTGTACTTTGTCCTTCAAGTTTAATTCACCTTTCCATTGCGTTTTAAGCAAGAGTTTTTTTTCGTATTCAGAGGATGATATCCTGTGCATGTCGAATGAATTACCGTTTTTCTTGAAATCTTCGTAAGACTCTTCAAAATGTTGAAGATTTGAATCTGTTAGTGTCCCTAATTCTTTTAACCTTTTTGCTTTGTTATAGACATCGTTTATGTCCTGCATATTATAAGCCGAAAACCCATATCTTCCCCATGTATAACCTCCAACATCAAGATTTGCGTGAACCGTAATTTTGTCAAGATTAGAGTTTTTATACTGTTTGTGTAGGTTTTTAAAAACCTCCTTGGAAATTCCTCCTCCTTGGAAATCCTTATTTATTTCAAAATAACTATGGTATACAGTTTTCACACCATCTTTTACAAAAAGTTTTCTTTGTAATGTAAAGCCTTTTTTGGTGTCGATATATTCAAACCAAATATTTTTATCATCTGTAAGTATTGTCTTTTTGTCAAAATTTAAATTAAATTTTTTAGAGAGATTTGTCATGTCTTTATCTAACTCAATAAAATTAAATCCTTTAAAGTTTTTATTAAATCTTTCAATTCCGTCTTTATCAATATCAAGCTTGAATTTTCTCTCTTCCAATTGTTTTAAGGTTTTATCATTAAGCTCAAATGGTGTTGGTTGCTCAATTTTTGAAGCTTTTTTATTTGTAGCCTTAAAATAAGGATGTTTGTCTGTAAACACCTTACCTGTCAATGCGGCATTGTTGTCAAAAATAGTTCCCTTAACCAACGGATCAACTACTTTGTTTGCCCAAACGCTGTCATACTCCCTACTCACATTTTTAGCTACACCAGGAATAACAGTACAACGACAACCCCAATCTAAAGGCGTGTATAATCGCTTCCAGATCGGATCAGTTTTTAAGGCGGTAAACTTGTCAAATAGTTTATGACTAGCACGCACATGAGAATCGCCAACGGTGGTAAACTCTAAATATTGAGCGTCCATAGTTTCCCATTTATGGGCCATTATTGCCGTTTGCACCACGTATTGATGCTCAGCACGTAAATAATTGTTGTTGAAAACTTCGCCTGTGTCTGCAACTGCTTTTTTGACCGTTGCAAAGCTTTGTATTTGCCCTTTTTTATTGAAAACGGCATCCTTAAACAATTGAAATTGCGTTAAGGTTTTGGCATAGCTAAATTGTTCAATGTTTTGCTTGAACTTGCTTTGCAATGCTTTCCTGCTGTCCTCATCATCAAACGAGGTTCCTCCAAGGCCTTTGTTTAATGCTGCCATTAATTGTGCAGCGGTTTTGTTGTAAAGCGCGTCAGAACTTAAGTCTTCACCATTTAGTAACTGCCGTGCAATATCAGTATATATGGCATCCCATTCGTCAGCGTTATCGGCTAAGTCAGGCAATGCAGCACAATTACAAGTGTCGCTATATAAATTGTTTAATTGCCCAACTAGTGTTGGGCTTGGTCGAAAAAATCGGCTAAGTTCTTAAAGAACCAGTCGGCTAAGTTTTGTTTTTTGGTTTCGGTCAATTGTCCTTTTTTGGGCTTTTGTCCTGGTGCCGTTTTTGTTGTTTCGGCTTCCTGTGGTTCTGGGGTTGCTAGTTGCCTTTGCTCTTCCATTTTTGCCTTGAGTTCATCGTAATTGTCGGGCTTTGGTACTCCATAAGTATTGTACCAGTAATCATCAGCAATTGGCACTTTCGAACTTACAAAAGTGTCAATCTCCATGCGAAGTTTCAACTTTATTAAGTTGAGATCAAGTTCAAACTCAAATTTACCATCAATATCAAAACCGTATGATTTTAAAATCTGCTTGAACTTCTTAGAATTCAAAAGGTTTTCTACAAATATTAAATCTGAAATCGTGAGCTCATCCTGTTGCTCTCCGTGTTCTTTTGATTGTGCATACCCACTGGAACTGCTAGAGGTGGTTGTTTCTGTATTACCCAGAATAGCAATAGACATCTCTTGATTACAAGCATCTTTTAATCCTATTTGAAGTTTCCCGTCGCCGTTAGAGGTTTTACCGTCAAGCATTTCAAATTCTGCTTGTTTAGGTATCATCAGCGCTAGTGAGGAACCGCTATCAGTTAGCAGGGTTTTTAGTTCCTGCTTGGTTTTGGTATCATAAGCGTCATACTTCATGATACGCACCGGTTGCCCAAAAATCTCTACGTATTGAGCATAATCTCCAAAGGTGCCACGCTTGTAAATAGCGTACATCGAACACGCTAAAAGCAGTCCTAAATCTGTTTTTTTACCTACTACCCAAACAAAAGGCATGTCTTCGTATTCAAAACCATTTTCAGCAGAAAGGCCGTATTGTGATTTGGTAATAATGCCTTTTTCGGGCTTGATGTGTTTTCTTGGAACTTCGTTAAAGCTTAACTCATCTCCGATAATAAACTCAACTCCTGAAGTTCCCCAAAGTTTAGATTCCATTAACAAGGTAATCAAATCACGTCCTTTTTGGCCGTTAATTAAGTCCGTTAAATCGTCATCCTGTTTACTGTCTTTTTTGGTGAACTTGATTTTTTTATTGAGTACAGCATCGATACGCTTTGCAATGATCCCACGCAAAAAACCATCCATTGAAAGGATGTCGTGGTACAAGTCATAAAGTAACACACGATTAGGGAAATATACGCTTTCGGCACTAACTACACTTTCTTTGAGTTTGCCTATATCTTTACTACTTCGGTCAGGAGCTACGATTGTTAAGTCGTGAACTATGAACGCTTCTGAATTCTCTCCTTTTTCAATATTTACTCCCATAATCTAAAATCTTTGTGTGCGTTTTTGGTTAGAACCCCAGAAAACGCCATCATTTTGTGCGCTTTCGTCTTCGGGTGTTGTTGGGTCATCGGCTTTGTATGGCCAACTAGGGTTGATGTTCCCCTCTTTGATGTCATACAGCCAACCAGGACCTTCTTTGTCACCTATCATTAATTGCCAGTCTTCACGAAAAAGCTCAAGGTTAACATTGGGGTTTGATTTGCGAACCAACCAGTAAGAAGCAATAACTTTGATAGTCTTTTTTAGGTTCTCATCAGCAACAGTAGGAGCAACAACCGGATTAACAGTATCGTCGCCAAAAAGTGCTTTTAAATCGTATTTAAACAGATAGGATTTGCAAAAATCCTGAGCCGCTTTAATCTGTGTGATTGTTTCGTTTGGATCGTTTCGGGTAATGGCCTGAATGATCTCAGGGTATAGCTCGGTATTTAATTCGGATGGTTGTACTAACATGTTACTGCTGTTTTATAATTCGTTGTAAAACGCTAAGTCGGTTCTTTGGCTTAATCAAATTGTTAATCATTTCACAAATGGTGGTATGCTCCACATAAATTGGAAATCCTAAGACATCAACCCCTATTTGATAACTTGTTGTCTGTGGTTTGGTGTTATTCTGTGCCATTACATTCTGTGTTTATTAGCGGTGCGTTTGAAACTTTCTATTGCGCCTGTGCTTTGAGTTACAACTTTATTTTCAATGACCACAACGCCACCCTCTACTGCATCGGGACCATCTATTTTTTTAGACTTCATTGTGAAGCTTGTAAACTGAGAGGCTAAACGTTTCATGTGAGGATTGCTTTCTTCAGCTTTGTTAAAGATCAGTTGGCCCAATCTGTTTTTAGGTTCTAGCGTTCCCTCAACCCTTACGTGTTTGTCAGGCTTTTTTCTTTCGTCTGGGGTAATTGGCAACGCTATGTTTTTTTCTTCGCCATTTTTAAAAATCAAAGGCAAAAGAACTTGTTCGTAAAACGGATCTTGTAGGCTGTTGTTTTCAATGTAAATATTTACAGGGTCAACGCCCGCTTTTTTTAAATAGTCAAAAGCTTCAAACATATAATCTACAAAAACCGCGTTAGTCATTTGATTGATCCAAACTTTATAGATTCCATATTTCAAACCTTTTCTTCCCACAATAACCACAACTTTACCGGATGAGTTGGTTTTGTCTTTATTACTTGGTGCAGGGTCGGCATAGGCTACTACAAAATCACAATGGCGAAGTTGTGGCAATTGTTCCCATAATAATTCTTTAAAAATGTCGCCGTCGTCCTCGGGATTATTGAAGTATTCTTTTTCTCCACTTGCGGCCGAAATTAGACTAAGTACACGGTCAATGGCCTCTTCAGTATTTTTGTTTGGCCAAGTACTCTTGCCCTCTTTGTCGCGAATGTTAACGATATCCCATTTATCGGCTTTAGCACCCATCTCAGAAATACAGCAATATTTTGCAATGATGTTACCACAAGCAATGATCAATAAACCGCTTGAGATAGAACGAGTAGGTATTAATGCTTGTTCAATCCACTTAACAATTTCTTTTACACGGTCTTCATTTCTACAAATTTCGTCTGTATCTATATCATCAATTAAGATGGTATCGGGACGGCTAGCATCGTTTCGGGTTCCACGGGGTGACTGCCCCGCTCCAATGGCTCTAAAGGAAACGCCTTTACGAGTTTTGAACTCGCTAGACTCCCAAGAACCAACTCTTTTTTGGATTCCATAGTCGGCAATAATTCTATTGTTTCGTTCTAGGATTCCTTTATAAGGTAAAAGCAACCTTTCGGCATTATCAGCTGAATTTGAGATCAAAAGAATGTTTTTCTTTTTGCCTATCATTGCCAGATAAAGTACCTCCATCATGGTGCGCCCTGACTTGGAGAGTTCTCGCGCCCATGAGCGTACTTCGTACCATTCGTCATTAGCTAATACACGTTTGGTTGCTTTTATATGAAAATCAGCGGGTTCGCTGGTATAGTAATTTGGAAAGTAGTATTTGAACCACTCTTCGGGGTTTTTCTCCAGGTGCGTGATGCGCCTTAGTTTTGCACCGTGGCTTTCGGTTAAGTCAATAGGTGTGGCATTGTCCATGTTTTCACAGAACTCTCTCCACACATCTAAATACTCCTTATTGCTTACTTTTTTAGCCATTCTTTAATTTTGAGTTGATAAACTCATCAATATAATTTTTGAATTTTTTAGCGTCAGTCAGATCAATAGACTGGATGAATGTCAATAGTTTTCGGGACACCTCTACATATTCGCCTAAACCTATTTCAGTCTCTAGTCTCTGAATGTTTGAGGTAATTTTACTCATGACATCCGCCTCTTTAGAATCGGGTACTGGTAAATTTCTTTGCGCAATGTTCTCATTCATTGCCTCGAGCTGGTTGTACCAGTGTACTAATTGATTCTCTTTAGTAGTCAGTAAACTTTTTCGAAGTTTCGCCCAATTATCTAGTTCAGCCCATTTACCAATAGTCTTCTCGGTGACACCAGTGCGCTCAGCAATCTCCTTAAAGGTGATGCGCTCATTTACATATAATATTCGAGCGTACTCCCGCTCTTGTGCTTTGGAAATTCCCATTTTACTACTTGATTACAGGGCAAAATTGACTAAAAACGACCCCGTTTTAAAATAACCCTGCAAGGTTTGCACACTTATTTTCAAGCCTTTGGAAACATTCGCAAGTTTGTACTCACTTTAAGAAATAACCAAAATGACATGTAGTGAGTAGTACGTTTAAAAAGATTGACAAAGAGTTTTGTTTAACAGATAACAGTGTGAATGTATACGGTTATCGGTTGCTAACGGCAGGACTGGACTTGGCTCAATACAAAAAAAATCCTATTGGTTTTTTAATGCACGATCGTGAAGGCGGTGTATTAGTAAAATGGGAAGATTTGCGTATTGAAGGTGATAAATTATTTGGAAAGCCTGTTGTTAATTTATCACACCCAAAAGGGGAAGATATTGCGGCACAAGTAGAAAACGGATTTATCAATGCAGCATCAATGGGTAAGATCATTGTGCTTGAAGCATCGGACGATAAAGATTTGATGTTGCCCGGACAAACAGGACCTACAGTTACGAAGTGGTTTCCTCGTGAAATATCATTTGTTGATATTCCGGGCAATCACAATGCACTAGCAAACCTCTACGACATTAATGATAACGAGCTAAATCTAGCTGATTTTGTAAAACCTAAACCTAAAGAAATGAGTAAAATTCTTTTAACAGCCGCTTTGCTTACGGCTCTAAACCTAAGCGACAAGTCCTCTGATGACGAAACTACAAAAGCGATTCAGGACTTAGTAGATACGGCTGGTAAAGTACCAGGACTGGAAAAAGATTTAGCCGATCAAAAAACGGCTTTGACTGTTAAAGAGACAGAGTTGAAAGACTTGAAAGCTGAAGCGGTAAAAAAAGAAGTTCAGGACTTGCTAGACAAAGGAAAAGCAGACAAGAAACTGACCGCGGAATTAGCTACTGAGTTAGCAGACAGTTTTGCAGGAAACCCAGCAGGATTAAAAAAAGTAATTGATGTTATGCCAGCGCAAACATTAGTTACAAGTCAGTTGGGTGACAAAGACGCTACTGCTTTTACGGGCAAAAAATGGGACGATCTATACTCATCTAATGAGTTGGAAGCCGTGAGAACTCAATTCCCTGACCTGTACGAACAATTGAGAAAAGAAAAATTTCCTAACGCTTAATTTACAATTATGGCAAATCCTAAAATACCGCAAGAGTTTTGGAGCTCTTACATCGTCGAGAAATTAAGACGAACAAATCCACACATCATGTTGTGTTTCGATGAGTCGAAATATGTACAAGGTGGTTCTATTGTGTACTTGCCACAAGCAGGCGCAAAACCAAGTGTCGTAAAAAATAGAGCTTTTGGTGCTGCAACGGCAGTACAACGTGGTGACACGGCAGTAATGTATGCACTTGATGTGTTTACAACTGATCCTACAGCAGTTACTACATCGGAAGCGATGGAAATCAGCTACGAGAAAACAGATTCAGTACTTGCAGATCACACTGACACTTTAGCTGAGGCTATTGGTGATGAGTTGACTTACAACTGGATCAGAGGTGTGAAGCCAGCCGTTAATGGTGGTACTACTGTTGAGTTTTTACCAGCAGGTAGAAGAATTGCAACTTTAGGAGCGGCTATCGCTGTAAACGCTGAAGACGGACAAACTGGATCTAGAAAAGCAACTACTTACAAAGAAGTTCAAGCAATGCAGGCAAAGTTCAACAAGGACAATGTGCCTAGAGACAACCGCTATGCCATGATGGAAAGTTTTATGTATCAAGAATTCCTTGATTCATTATCAGCAAATCAAATGGCAGCGTTTCAAGAATCAGCGGATTTGACAAACGGTGTTGTTGGAAAATTTGCAGGATTCACATTCTTAGAAAGAAGTTCAGTTTTAGCTATTCAAGCTGACGGAAATTTTAGACTACCGGGTGAAGCTCTTGGAGCAACGGACAACTTGGCTAGTTTCTTCTGGCAAAAAAATAGTGTTACTAAAGCACTTGGAGACACTAAGCTTTTCCAAGATATGGACAACCCATTGTATTATGGTGACATCCATTCAGGATTGGTGAAAATGGGAGGTCGTTGCCGTCGTGAAGATTGGAAAGGCGTTGGAGTTATTGTTCAAGCTGCAACCGCTTAATTATAAAAGTACGAGAATATAAATGTATTAAAGGCTGTCCCTGATGGCAGCCTTTTTTTTAAACCTACAACTGTGATTGAAATATTTAACGACATCATGGATTTTATTAAAAAATATAATCCCTACATACTGGGCGGTGCTATAGGTTCTGTCATTCATAGAATGAGAAATGAGATGTCCTGGAGTGCTTTTATAAAATCGGTGGTTGTTTCGATATTCATTTCTATATGTGTGGGTATCGCTTGTAAAGACTACTTAAAGATTGAAAATGAAAACATCATTTTCGTGGCTTGTGGCTTATCAGGTACCTTTTCTAAACTCATCCTAGATGAGATTGAACAAATTTTAAAGCTAGCCTCGGTTTATGCCAAAGTTAAGTTGGGAATCACCAAAAAAACAGACGAATGAGAACCGCAAAAGGAATTAAGTATATCGCGATTCATTGTTCAGCTGGGTTTGGCAAACTTGCTTCAATAGAAGCCTTTTGGAAATCCAAAGGATGGCAATCAGCAGGTTATCATAGATTGATTGACACTAACGGAACCATTCATAATTTATTGGATTTTGACAAAAATTCAAATGGCGTTTTAGGCTTTAATTCTCAAATTATAAATATCTGCTACATAGGAGGTGTTGAAAACAAGGGAACGCCAAAATCACCAGTTTGGAATGCAAAAGACACCCGTACTGAAGCTCAAAAAGTAGCACTCGAAACTTGTATTAAAGAGGCTCAAGAATGGCTACAAAAAAACAAAAACACTAACAAAATTATCATTCAAGGACATCGAGATTTTTCCCCAGACAAAAACAAAAACGGAATTATTGAAAGTTGGGAAAGAATAAAAGAGTGTCCCTCATTTGATGCAAAAAACGAATACAATGAAAAATTTTAAACTCAAAAATCTGTCCATACTGTTGTTTTTTTGTTTGTTGGCCACAACGCTGGTAGCTTGTAAAAGCGCTAGCGTTGTACCACCAACAACAATTGAAACCACGAATACAGTTACTAAAACCGAAGTCGTAAGAGATACGGTTTTTAAAATCCAAAAAGACAGTAGCTACTACAAATCCTATTTGGAGTGCGTCAATGGTAAAGTGGTTTTTAATCCAAAGGCAAAGCCCGAAAGTAAAAAAGGCAAACACCTAAAGCCTCCAAAAGTCAACATCAAGGACAATATAATTACAGTTGATTGCGAAGCTGAAGCACAGGAACTATTTGCACAATGGAAAGATGTTTATATAAAAGAGCACCAGCAAAAAATTGAAAAAATACCCTATCCCGTCCCAGCTCAATTGTCATATTGGCAAAAGACACAAATCATACTAGGGCGGTTATTGATCTTAATTGCCGTATTGATCGGTTTAGGATTTGCCTTTAAAAATCGAATTTAAAAACCATTTAAAACCATTTTAAAATGTCAAAAGATAAAGCAGCTGATTATTTCAGCAGACACCAAAATGACGAATGTCACATCACATCAGATGGACGTGTTTTTCACACCATCGGATCAGCTCAAAGTTTTGCCGCTGGATTGAAAGATGCCAAAATCGATTCTTTTAAAAGAACTGATGTTGAAAAAGAAACTAGCGAGGACTCACAAAATCAAGATAAAGAATCTCGTTTTAAATCTCGTGTTGATCGTTTAATTGCTCTTGGTTTTGAGAGAAATGTAGATGTTTTTGCTCAAGCCGAAAAAGGAGCTTCTATCGATGCTACAGCAGTTTATGAAATTACAGATGAAGAGTTTGAAACTGGCTTAAATCCGTTAATTGTTAATGTTGCAGGAGAAACAAAAACAATAGCCTTAGAGTTGTTGAAAGCCTTTGATCCTGCTACGGCGACTTACGAGGATGCTAAAGTATTAGTTAACTCTTTAGCGCTGGAAACTCAAAGCAAAAAAAAGGAGGATTTGTTTGCTGCAATTGAGGCTTTCAAAAAAACTATTAACCTAGAAGTTCAAGAATAATGGCACAAGGAACTGGAACGCCTAAAGTAAACGTAGAAGTTACTAATGGCAACCTACAACGTCAAGCACAAGTACTGGATGGCGTTGCAGGACTCGTAGGAACCTCGGTTTCTAAAATTGGTGAAATTGTAACGGTATTCAATTACGATGATGCAGTTGCAAAAGGTTACACGATAGGGACCGAACCATTTTTGAACAAAGCAATTCAATTGTTTTATCAAGAATTGGGAGGAAATCAAGCCTTAACCATTCTTGGTGTTGAAGACACCATGACATTAACGCAAATGGTTACTGCAACCAATGCAAATGGATTGAAAAAGTTATTGAATGCTACTCAAGGAGCTATTACAATGGTAGGGTTAATTCGTAAACCTAGTGTAGCTTACGCAATGGTACCTGATCACTTTTTGGATAAAGATGTCGAGGACGCCTTATTAGCCTCCAAAGCATTGGGTCAATACCAACAATTAATTAATAAACCGGTTCGAATGCTGATTGAAGGTAGAACCAACGATTTAACTGCTGAATTGTTTGAACCTAATACTGTTGAAAATGGTTATGCTGGAGTAGTTCTAGGAAGCAACCTAAACGATGGTTCTGGTGCGGTTACCCTAGCATTGGCTAGAGCGGTTAAATACCCATCTCACGTAAAATTGGGTAACGGTCAAAACGGAGCTTTGACTATTCCACAGGCTTACATTGGCGATAAGCCACTAGAGGAATTTTACCCAGAGGAATTGGACGCCTTTGCTAATGCGGGTTATATTATCATGCATCGTCGTGATGGTGCGGCAGGATATTATTTTGCACGTGACAACATGGCCTCTACTGATGATTTTAGAATCTTGGTGCATGGTAGAATTGCTGACAAAGCGCAACGTGTGGCTGTAGCTACTGCAACCCCATTACTTGAAACAACAATTCGTGTTGAGGATAATGGTCAAGTAAATGCTACTGATGCAAAGCATTTAGAAAACGAAATCAGTCAACAAATTCGCTCTCAAATGGCTGGTCAAATTAGTGATGTAGATGTTAACGTTCCTACGAATGTGGACATAATAAACACAAGCACTGGAGAGATAGAAGTAAAAGTGTTGCCGCTAGGTTATTTGACTTGGATTCGAGTGACGATAGGTTTAACCGCTAATTTATAAAAGATGTCACAAAATGTAAATATCACCTCAGACGAATGTGCATGGTCCCGATTTGAGGTAAAAATATTGGGGCGAACCATTAAAGGACTGCGAGGGTTTGGCTTTAAAAAAGAAGTTGAAAAAGAGCATTTATATGGTGCTGGTGACGATCCTATCGACATCATGTCTGGTAACAAGAAAGGTACCGGAAGTATCAAGGTTTTAGGTTTTGAAGCCGATGCCATGAATAAAGCCGCTAGAGATGCAGGATTTAGTGACATCACAGATGTACCACACGAAGCCATTGTTATTACTTGTGCTTTCAAAAAAAGATTGATTGATCCAGTTAAAACTTATGTAGCCTCTGGAGTTGCCTTTACTGAGGCAGGAACCGATCTTGAGCAAAATGCCAAATTTAGAGAAATTACATTGCCTTACCTGGCAATGAACGTGATCTTACCTTAAAAAAAATCCCCTCTTCTGGAGGGGATTAAATCAAAAAAACATCAAAAAAACAAAAAAATGAAAAACAATGTAATTCCAGCGGGTGATCTAAAGTCCGCATTTGCAAATAGACAGGCAAAAGAATCCGAAAAAACAGCACCGTCTAGTGATTTATCTGACAGTAAGGCGGCATTTATTGCTCGTTTTACTCAAGAGAAATTAGATAAATGGAAACAAGAACACGGTGGCCGTGAGTTGATCTGTTTGAAAGTGGAGAGTGATATGGCCGTTTTACGCCCTGTTACCGCTGATGATTTAGGCGATTATATGACCGCAATAGGTAGTAATGGTATGAGCAAAGCCGTTGCTTACATTATGGAAAAATTATGGCTCGAAGGCGATCACCCATTGATTGAAGACGAAGACAAATTCATTGCAGTATTCTTGCAAATAAACAACATCTTGGAAGGGAAGAAAGCCGAGTTTTTTCGCCTTTAGTGATAAAGGTATAAAAGACTGTCAAGAACAAAAAGCAGGAATTGATTACTTGATCGTATACGGCAGTATGAAGTTTGGAGCAAACGCAATAAAGGAATGGGGCGAAGAACTGTTTTTTTATCGCACCGGAATAGCACTAGAATTGGCTAAAAAAGAAGGTAACTAAGACATGAATAATACGATTGAATTTGTTTTAAAAATGCGCGATATGATGAGTTCGAACATAACGAGAGTTGGTTCGGCCTCACAATCGGCATTTAATAGAATGGGCCAGTCTGTTGATCAAGTTACCAGGAGAAATCAAGTTTTAGGAATGAGCTTTAACGAGCTTCAATCTAGAATTAGAGAGGTTGAAAATATCATTTCAAGAAGTACCATTCCTAGCCAAATAGCCGCAGCGCGAAGAGAGCTTGCCGGTTTGCAAAGAATGTCAAGCAATCACGCTGGCAATGTTGGCGGTTCTAGCCGTAGTGGTGGAATCGGTATAGGAGGTGTTGCAGTAGGTTCTATGATTGGAGGTATTGCAACTGCTGGTGTTGCAATGGCAGGCAGTGGTTTAGGTTCAATTGTTCAAGGAGCCATGAACAAAGAAACTAACATCAATGGTATGTCTACTTTTTTAGGAAAGCAGGGAGCCAATACGGCGTATGCTAATATCGAAAAAGATGCTGAAGCTACACCATTTGACACACAATCACTGTTAGAAGTTAATCGTTCCTTAATTTCGGCTGGAGCCAATGCTAAGGCTGCAAGATATGACAGCATGAACTTAGCGAATGCAGTTGTAGCGGTTGGTGGTACGAGCGACACACTAACTAGAATGGCAGCTAATATGCAACAAATAAAAACGGTGGGTAAAGCTACCGCAATGGATGTGCGTCAGTTCGGTATAGCTGGTATTAATATTTACGCTTTATTAGCAAAAAGTACAGGTAAAAGTATTGACCAAGTCAAGGAGATGGATGTTACTTATGAGCAATTATCAGCCGCTTTATCTATGTCAGCATCAAAAGGAGGTTTATACTATGGAGCTCTAGAAAATGCACAAAACAGTATGCAAGGAAAGTGGAGCAATTTCCAAGAAAAAATGATCAATACACTTGCAAGAATAGGCGTTGCATTTATGCCCTTGATTACAGGAGCGCTTGATATTGGCACCGCTTTTTTAACTGCTGGAAGTTATATCGTTGAATTTGCAAATTGGATAAACTCAGGCACCACTAGTGCTAATATTTTTATTGTTACTCTTGGTGTTATTGGTGGCGCATTGGTAACTTATCAAGCTATAATGGCAGTGCTAGCAATTAAAACTGGTATTGTTACGGCTGCTCAATGGTTGCTAAATATAGCTATGACTGCAAATCCAATAGGCATTGTTGTTGTTGCTATAGGGGCTTTGATAGCTGGACTTGCAATTGCTTACAATCGTTTTTCTGGATTTAGGTCAATGGTTGACGGTGTTTGGGGAGTGTTAAAACAAGTAGGTAGTAATATCATGGGGATGTTTAGCAAAATACCTAATATGATTATAGAGGCTTTTACTCAAATTCCCAAAGCAATTTTAAAAGTATTCTCGGGAGTTGGTAATTTGTTCAGTGCTATTTTTAGTGGAAACTTTAAAGCCATACCCGGAATATTATCTAGTATAGGAGGCAATCTATTAAAAACAAACCCTATTACAGGTTTTGCAACAAACGTTTTTGCAGAGGCAACAAAGGGAAGCGGAACAGCATATACTAAAGCAAGGAACCAATCATTGCTTGATAGCAAGGTTGCTAAAGCGAGAGCCGATAAGGAAGCAAAAGTAAAGGAATCACAATTAGGCTCAGGCGCAGCAGTTATGGCATCAAATAATGCCTCTAGTCAGTCAGCAGGTGCCACGGTATCGGGAGCGGGTCCTAAAGTGATCAATATTACTGTAGGGAAGTTTTTTGACAACTTACAATTTACCACTTTGAACGCTGGCGAATCTGCTAATGAGATTGAAAAAATAGTAATGGAGTGTTTTGCGCGAGTAGTGTATAACGGTTCAAAAATGGTTTAAAATGAGTACAAACACGGCATTTGATCTGTATAAATTATACAAGACGTATTTTAATAATTCGCCTTATTTCATTAATCCAGACGGCAACACCAAACCTATTACTGAAGAGATAGGTTATTCCATCACAACGGAAAATTCAAGACCAAAAGGCAGTATTGACTATTCAAGTAAAAACATTGCTTTTAATAAAATTGGGACTTACGGTCAGGATATTTGGTTTCCGATAACTTTCAAGTCATTTTTTGTTGAAAACAATAGATTAACTCCTATTGAGATTGAAATCGAAGCTTGTACCGTAGGCGTAAACATGATGAAGGAAATCATTAGAACACCAGTTAGTGAACGCAAAGGAAAAGTAAAAGAATGTTTTGCCATTGATGACTATCGTTTTTCAATAAAAGGCTTTTTGATTGGTAAAAACCGAATGGTTCCCGAAGATCAAATATTAAAATTGAAAGACATTTTTGAAACAACTGAGCCTGTAGAGCTACACGGTGGTTATCCTGAAATATTTTTAGATAAAAACTGTAGAGTTGCTGTTAGTGCTTTAGACTTTCCAGAAGTACAAGGAAAAGCACCATGGATTCGACCGTTTACAATGACTGTAGAGACAGATTATATTGAAGACTTAACTTTTTAAATATGTTTTACCTAACCAGCGATATCACTATTGGAGGCTATCCAAATATAAAACCTTCAAAGGTTACTTGGAAAACGGATGTTAACAGTTTTACAGATACATGCACTATTGAGCTACCTAGGATTAAATATTTGAATAATACGAAAACAGTAACAGTTGACATTCAAGAATCCGACAAAAAGCCTCAGTATCTTTTTAAAGAGAATGACAAAATTAGTATTGCTCTTGGTTATGATGGCAAAAACACAAAACGCTTTGAGGGATTTATAAAGCGGGTCAATATGGGCATTCCAGTAAAGATAGAATGCGAAGGTTATAGTTACTTATTATATGATGTGATTTTTAATAAAAGTTACTCGAGCGTCACGGTTAAACAATTGCTTACTGATTTGTGTTCTGGTACAGGTATAGTTTTATCGTCTGAAATTCCAAATATTCCATTGACGAATGTAAGGTTTAAAAATGCTACTGGTATTCAGGTTTTAGAATGGTTAAAAAAAGAATGTCGGTTAGCGGTTTATTTCAATTTTAATGAGCTGTATGTAGGTACACAGTTTGGTAAAAAGGGCAAAACAATAAAGCTTCGATTAGGTTGGAATACCGTTAAAGATGATGATTTTAAAAAGCGAATCGTTGATAAAAATGTTCGTGTAGTGATCCAGGAGAAAGATGGAAAAGGAGAAGTAAAACGCACTAAATCGGATACTGATAAATACAGTAATGAAAAAGCTGTGAAAATAAAAGCGGGTATTCCTGCTGATTTACTCAAGCAAATTGCAAACCGATTGCAGACAAAAAGTAATTATAACGGTTACGAGGGTAATATAACAGCATTCCTAGAACCCGCCTCCAATAAGGGTGACATAGCCGAAATTGACGGGTTTAAATATCCTGAAAAATCAGGTTCGTTTTTTATTGAAGCGGTATCGGGTGAGTTTGGAACTGCTGGAGGTAGGCAAACAATTGAATTAGGATTTATAACACAGTAAATGGCAACAGCTGAACAAATACGAGAAGGCTTTAAAGCAATGGCTAAAAGTGACGGTCCTGCCGTGAGTAACATTGCTAAGGTAAAATCAGTAGATGAAACAAAGGCAACCTGTGTTTTAATTGATGAAGACGGACAGGAGTTTTTTGACGTTCGACTTCGCCCGGTTCTCACAGGTAACAAAAGTTTTATCCTGGTGCCAAAAGTAAGCAGTTATGTATTGGCCGTTCGTGTGGAGGATGATGAGGATTGGATGGTTATTGCTGCCGATGAAATTGAAAAGATAGGCTACTATATTGGCAACACAATATTTGAGCTAACAGATAAAGTACATGTTGAGGCTGGTGGCGAAAATTTAGCCAGTTTAATTGATGATTTATTTACAGCTATTGGTAACATGGTTTTTACAACCAACGTAGGACCTACGATTAAGCTAGTAAATGAAGTTGAGTTTCAAGAATTGAATACAAAATTTAAAAAGCTTTTAAAATGAGTTTAAATAAAGCAGCACTTAAAAATGCTTTGATTGAATTGTTTACTGCTGAGCAAGAAGAGGAGCAAAATGCAAGTCAATCTATAGAACGATTAGCTACAGGTATTGCAAATGCTTTTGAAGCTTTTGTAAAATCTGGACAAGTTAGTGTAAATGTAACAACAACAGGAACGGCAACCAGTCAAACAGGTACCGGAACCGGTAATATAAATTAATATGCCACAAGACATTCTTTTATCAGAAAGTTTAGATGTTCAAATAATTGATGGGGATTTTTTTGTAGGTGAAAGTACCGCACAACATCAAAAAATTTTGATTTTAAGCGATAAGTGCGAGTTTAAAGAGGTTCCTATGAGAGGTGTTGGAGCTCTTAGATATTTAGAAGATCAAACGCCAGAGAATCTAGCCAGAGAAATTAGACAGGAATTCTCAGTAGACGGAATGAATGTAAATAAAATACAAATTGCCCCTGACCTGACAATAGAAGTTGAGGCAACTTACCAAAACTAAAATGATAACAGCTCTAGTATTACAAACATGGTTTGACATTGCAATACAAAGCACCGGAAGCGTTGTAAATGCTTATGCAATAGCAATGGCAAATGGTCGCTCAGTAACCGATCATATAATCGCTGGAGAAAGTATAGTGATTCCTCAGGGAATCGAAGTTTTGAAAAGAGAAATTCAATTTCTTGAAAGCAAAAACATCATTCCAGCAACAGGTATTACAAACGACAATTTAGAAACGATTAACCCAACATTGGGAATAGGAACAATGACAATAGGAACCACATTTATAGTAAGATAATGGCGCGATCAATTCAAGTAATACAAAACGAAATCTTTGCTAACATCACAGCAAATGAGAACTTATCCTCACTAAATTCCACTAGTAAATTTGCCATTTTTAGACTATTCGTGTTTGCAGTTTCTTTTTCAATATGGTTATTAGAGGCGCTTTTTGATACGCATGAGGCAGAAGTCACAACCAGGTTAGCAAATCAAAAATCAGGTCGACTGTCTTGGTACAAAACAATGGCTTTACAGTTTCAATATGGTTTTGACCTAGAGACTGATAAAGATTATTTTATAAACGGAGTCGCTACTCAAGAAGAGATCGAAGCCTCTAAAATCATCAAGTATGCTGCAGTCAATGAGTCAGATGCTGAGAAACGTGTTATCATAAAAATTGCGGGTGAAATAGATGGCTTACTCTCTCCTATAACACCAGGTCAAAAAGAATCTTTTGAAGCTTACATTAAAGAGATCAAGTGGGCAGGAACTGATACGACAGTGATCAATTATTTACCAGACAGGCTGTTTTTAAATATTCAAATAAAACGAGATGCTCTTGTGCTTGATGCTAATGGAATGAGCATACAAAACGCAAATAATCCAGTAAATGAAGCTATACAGGAGTTTATGAAGGAACTGCCATTTGATGGTGATTTAAGACTTTCAGCATTGGTTGATAAGATGCAAGCGGCACCAGGAGTTATAGACGCCACTCTTTTAAGTGCTGAAAGCTCATGGATAAGGCCAGAGTTGAACGGCTATGGAACTCCACAACCAATTTACATATCAAAAGTCGCTGAAAGTGGCTATTATGAAGTTGTAACATTTGAAAATATAACCTATGTGGTATGATATAAACTGGCGCGTTTTTACGATCAATTTATTGCCTACTTTTTTAAGGAACCTGATAGTGGTAAATTTTGTGCAGGCACTTATAGCCCCCGTTGAAACCCTTTATGATAAGTGGTTTAATTTTCGGGTAGATAATGTCTATAAACTAAATAATACAGGGCAGGTTTGCTTTTTAAGAGGCACTTTGAACGACAAGTTTGATCCAGTTCAAAGGCGTATTTACATAAGTGATGGACAATTTTTTGACACTACTTACATATACACCGAAGCTGAAGGGCAAAATGTAAACGTGAGGACTGAAATGGAAGAGCCAACGCTATGGCTTAGAACCGAAAGCGAAACGGCAGACACGGGGCTTGATTTTATAGTTTTTGTTCCTACTGAACTAGCAGTCTCACAAGAATTTGGATTAAAAGCGCACATTGATTTTTATAAAGCTGGCGGATTTAGATATACAATATTTTTAATATGAATTATACAAGTTTTAATCAAACAGGTGGTTTTCCTTTAAAAACGGAACGATTGCAGGAACTACAAACTGCTTTCGAAATTTTTCAAGCCTTTGGAGAATTGGCGGGCAACTTAACAATCATATCGGGTTGTGAGTTGGTAGGCTCTACCATAAAAAAAGGCGTTGTTTATATCGATGGCGAACCTTTAGAATTTAGAGAAGCTGCCGTTACAGGAACTTCGGATGTAATCATTATCGAAGAGCCCGTAAATCGTGCTTTTGAAAATGGTTCAGTAAAGCAAGTTCACACCTTTCGTTATGCCACATTTGGAACCTCAGAAACATCGTGGCCGTGGTCAGATTTTAAGCGTATCGATCCAGTTGTACAGTTAATGGTTCGACTTGAATCGCTTGAGAAAAAAACGGCTGTTTTTCAGTCTGGTGGGGGTATGTTATTTTGGAATAAACCCGCAGCTGATATTCCTGCAGGTTGGCAAGAAGTGGTTGACTGGCGCGGTCGAATGCCTGTCGGGCTTGATGAGGATCAAATCGATTTTGAAAATATTGGTAAAACGGGGGGGGCAATTAAGAAAATGCTTTCGGTTGATGAGCTACCACAGCACAGCTTTTTCATGTTTTCTAACGACATAGTAGATGCGGGAGTCGCACTTACAGGAAATAATTCTCCAGTAAAGGAAGGTTTTAACGCAGGCGGAGATGGAAACCAGAATTACCGAATTAGAAGCAGTAGCAATGCTCCTACAATAGGTAAAACAAATACAGTGGGTGCCAATCAAGAATTTTCAATACTGAACCCATATAGAGTAGTATTATTTATTGAATATATAGGATAAAATTATGGCAACATTAGCACAAATATATGACTGGTTTATGACTGGTAAAAAGCCTACACAAGCCCAATTTTGGGCTTCGTGGGGTAGTTTTTGGAACAAAAGTGAATCAATACCGCAAAGTGCAGTATCGAACCTTAGCTCTACTCTGAATGCAAAGGCTGAAAGGGAACAATTTGAATTGCATAAGCAGGACGCAAACGCACATCCTGATCTTTTTGCCGCAGTAAAAATATCGGGTCGTTTTTTAATCAATAGAAATAACCTCATTTTTTTTGCGGATGAACCTACAGCGGGCGATACTGTCACGGGTATGGTTGAAGGTGAATATTTAAATGCTGGAACTTTTTACGGGGGCAACTTTGAGCAACTTAGTAGCTATGTTGAACCTAACTTAATTGGACGCATATTGTCTTATTCAAATGGCTCAATATCAGTTGAAGTAAATGAAGGTATAATTTCTAGGCTTAATACATCAGGAGGTCCAATCTGTAATGTGAGAATTACAACTCCAGATGGAACTATTTTTGAAGATGCATTATACTCATTTGAAGAGCGATTAAGCAACCCCATAAATACATTTTTACAAGGAAGTTTTCCTTTCGGGTCTGTTTTTGTTTTGTACGATCCATTAAGCGAATTTGAGGATTCTTTACCTTTTGTATATGAACAAAGCGTGCCGGTTTTTACCGATCTTACTTTTGATATTGTAAATGTTTCTCAAGAAACTGGCATTGTGCTTAATGTGCTCTCCGGCACCGATAAAACAATAGTCAATAAACTAGTTCATTACTCAGAGTTTGGAGATTTAAGAAACACATATTTTTTTAGGTTAGATCAATTGCTATTTGTCGAAAGTAATGGAATTGAAACTTATAATTTTTATGGTTTTGTGCCCACTTACGGACAAATAAACATAGAAAATAACGAAGGAAGAAACGTGTCAAACCTTTTTATAATATCTATATAAAACAAATTAATAACCTAAATAAATGTAACTATGTCAAAACAAGTAATTGGAAAGAAATTAAAACTTATGGATGTGCCAGTAGCAACTGGTGAAGTTCAACAATTAGTAATTACTCCAGAAGGCTATGTGCTTAAAAAAGAATTTACTAATACTGAAGTTGAAGAATATGTATTCATGTTTAGAGTAGGGAAGGCGCAACCCCCAAATCCAGGCCCAAATCCAGCGGAACCGGTTTTAATTTATGAACACTATCATACAGTTGGGCTTACTGCTCAAGACGTAACCCATTTGCTTAGTAATCCTGGTCAGACAGATGTTCAAAAACGCTCAAATACTGTCAACGAGCACTTTCACGATGTGACATTTTATTACGATGCGGGCACAAATACTTTTGTAGCAAGTAATATTACATCAGCTTCGGATATCGAACATTCCGCGCAATTAATAGCAATTAATGCCCCAAATCAATTAATTGGTTGGACGGGAAGCTTTAGTATTTCACCTGAGACAACTCTAACTTATAATAATGGAATTTTAACAGATGTAACTTCGATTTAATTATAAAATTCACAGGATGACGTGAAGTAAAAAATAGTCCTCCAACAATTAAAAACTTCTCACGGTAATTTAATTAAGCACAAAGCCACAGCGTTGGAGGACATAAGTCTTCTATGCTGTGGCTTTATTGTGTTTTATAAATTCCGTGAGAGATGCAAATATAATCAATCATCAATCAAAAATCGAATTAAAAATGAACAAGTATCACGAAGTGCTAAGCAAAATCCTTGATAAAGGTAAGCTACAACAAAACAAAAAAGGTTCAATCACCTATCTTTTGAATCAGACTTTAGAATTAAAACCGTTAGACCTTTTAGTGTTGTTTGAGAGCCACGCAGTTGCAAAAAAGAAGTTAAGAGACGAACTTGGTCTATTTATGGCAGGAGAGCGTTCTACGGAAGCCTACAGGGATATAGGCGTTACTTGGTGGGATTATTGCGGTCCCATTCTAGTAAATAGTTATCCTACCTACTTTGAGCAATTACCGAAGCTTATAGAGCGAATAAATAAAGAGAAACGTACATCAAAGAATTACGTATTGTTCCTTGGTTCTAACAACACTGAGAGCAATCAACAGCCGTGTTTAAGTCTTGTCCAGTTTCAAATAGAGAAAGGAAAGGTTGTTATAAGTGCTTACCAGCGTTCTAGTGACGCTAACTTAGGTCTACCCTCTGATATCTATCACCTATACTTGATAAGTAAACAAATCAATCTACCACTAAAGTCGATCACATTGTTTCTAGGCAATGTTCACGTGTATGAGAACAATATAGAGCTAACCAAAGAACTACTGAATGGTGAGTCAGTTAAATTCAGTTTAAATGTGGGTTAATTGGTGTTTAAACTATAATTAAAAAGCCAGTACTTTGATGTACTGGCTTTATTTGTTTGATTGAAAAAATGTACATTTCATTTTAGATTTGTGTACATTTGATTTTTTCGATTATAAATGTAACCGATTTAATCTGATAGAACAAATAATTTACTTTATGCGCCGCTTTTGGGCTTAAAATTAAACAACAGTTGAAAAACGGTATCAGGATCTTGGTTTAGCAAGACCTCTATCATAAAGCACAATACTGCCTGCAACAGATACGTTTAAACTTTTCTCAGATTTGAATTTAACCAAATGATGGCATTTTGCGATAGCTGCTTTCGATAGACCGTTATCCTCGGCACCTAAAAGATAAACACAACGTCGTGGATGTTCAAACGTTTCGAGATCAACAGCGTTTTCATCGAGTTCCACACCTACTAAGCGAGCGCCTTTGGGTAAGTTGTTATAGAAATCCTCAAAATTTTCGTAATGAAAATAAGGGATTGACTTTACAGCATTATGCGTATCACAAGCTTGCTTAGCGTATCGATTTCCAATAGTAAAAATATAACTTGCACCAAGATTTTGTGCGGTACGCCATAAAACCCCTAAGTTCTCCGGTGTTTTTCCGTTTTGAATGCCAATGCCAAAATACTCTGTTACAAAATTGTCGTTCATGAGGCAAAAATACAAAGTGTTATTCGGTTTGTCAAGTTTTGATTTTCAAAGTGGCAGCATTTACAATTGCAACAGTATTTTTTAGTCATAATTCGTCATTCTGACAAAGGAAGAATCTTCACAAATTGCACACTATACAGAGATTCTTAGTTGCTCAGAATGACAAAATAAACGGAGAAAAAAACAAAATAATGCTCAAATTATACAAATTTTTTATTCTGACAATTGTGAAATCCTCACAACTTGAGCAACAAACACAGATTCTTCGTTGCTCAGAATGACAAAATAAACTCAGAAAAAAGCATAAAATAATGCTCAAATTATACAAATTTTTTATTCTGGCAAAGGAAGAATCTTCGCAAATTGCAAACTAAACACAGATTCTTCGTTCCTCAGAATGACAAAACAAGAGCAAAATATTCTTTTAGCCACTACACCCTAGCCCCGATAGAAATGGAAATCCTTATTGTTTTTGTTTCAAAAAACAATAAGATTGCAATGGATAGCGGGAAAGAGCTCCAAAAAACAGAAACAGCGTTGGAATGCTTCATTTCTCACCGTGACAATTACAAACAAATCATTTATATTTGCAGTTCGGTTACGAGACAATTTTTAATATCAACTATATACATAAAATGAGACATACAAAAGTTAAAGACTTACTAAACAGCACAAAAACGCTTCATGAAGTAAATGCAAAAGGATGGGTGAGAACTTTTAGAAACAATCAATTTATTGCCTTAAACGATGGTTCGACCATTGATAATATACAATGTGTTGTCGATTTTGAGAACACGCCAGACGAAACGCTGAAGAGAATTACTACTGGAGCAGCAATATCTGTAACAGGAACTTTGGTAGAAAGTAAAGGTGCGGGACAGAAATTTGAGATTCAGGTGGCTAAACTGGAAATCCTTGGAGATTCAGATGCGGAGAAATTCCCGATACAACCAAAAAACAAACCGAGCTTAGATTTCTTGCGTGAAAATGCACATTTAAGAGTTCGTACTAATATGTTTGGAGCGATTATGAGAGTACGTTCGGTATTATCGTATGCGGTTCACAGTTATTTTCAGGAGAAAGGTTTTGTATATGTGAACACCCCAATTATCACGGGATCTGATGCAGAAGGTGCCGGTGAAATGTTTAAAGTTACGGCTTTGCCATTTGACGGAACACCAAGAACCGAAGACGGAAAAGTAAATTACAAAGAAGATTTCTTTGGGAAAGAAACGAACCTTACCGTTTCTGGACAACTAGAAGGAGAAACTTTCGCGATGGCTTTGGGCCAAATTTATACTTTTGGACCAACCTTTAGAGCCGAAAACTCGAATACTTCGCGTCACCTTGCAGAATTTTGGATGATTGAGCCAGAGGTGGCTTTCAATGATTTGAATGACAACATGGATTTGGCTGAAGATTTTATTCAATATGTGATCAAATACACCTTGGACAAATGTCCTGAAGATTTGAAATTCTTGGAAACACGATTATTGGACGAAGAGAAATCGAAACCAGTTGCTGAAAGAAGCGAAATGGCGTTACTTGACAAATTAAACTTTGTTTTAGAGAACAATTTCAAACGTGTTTCATACACGGAAGCCATTGATATTTTAAGAGAATGTACGCCAAATAAAAAGAAAAAATTCAACTATATCATTAACGAATGGGGTGCTGATTTACAATCAGAACACGAGCGTTATTTAGTGGAGAAACACTTTAAATGTCCGGTAATCTTGTTTGATTACCCGGCAAATATCAAGGCATTTTACATGCGTTTGAACGAAGATGGAAAAACAGTTCGCGCCATGGATATCCTTTTTCCTGGAATTGGAGAAATCGTGGGTGGCTCTCAAAGAGAAGAGCGTTTTGATGTTTTGGTAGAAAAAATGAAAGCCTTAGGGATTGATGAAGAAGAATTGTGGTGGTATCTTGACACCCGAAGATTCGGTTCGGCGGTTCACTCTGGTTTTGGACTTGGATTCGAAAGATTGGTCTTGTTTGTAACAGGAATGACAAACATTCGTGACGTAATTCCTTTCCCGAGAACACCAATGAATGCAGAATTTTAAAAATTTGTTTCCCGTTTAAAGTTTCAAGTTCAACAACCTGAAACTTTAAACCTTAAACAAAAACAACAAAATATAAAATGCTAAAGCAATTCTTAAATTTAAAATTATCCCAAAAATTATCTCCACAGCAAATTCAGCTGATGAAGTTAATTCAATTGCCTACGCAAGCTTTTGAGCAACGTTTACTCGAGGAAATGAACGAAAATCCAGCTCTTGAAACTGGAAAAGAGGAAGAGGATTACGAGAAAGACGAGTTCGAAAACGAAGATTATGATGATTATGATGATGCCGAATCAGAGCGCATTGAAGCCGAAGACATCAATATTGACGAATATTTAAGCAACGATGAAACGCCTGATTATAAAACACAAACCAGTAATTACAGTGACGATGATGATGATCGCGAAACGCCATTTGCTGCACCAGTAAGTTTCCACCAAGATTTAATCAATCAGTTAAATACTTTTATCCTGAATGATGATGAGCGTGAAATAGCTGAATTTCTAGTAGGAAGTATTGATGACATGGGTTACATCCGCCGTAGCGTACCAGATATGGTAGATGACATGGCTTTTACTCAAGGCATTTACACCGATGAAAAGATGGTGCAAAAAATGCTGCAAGTCATTCATGAACTAGAACCTTCTGGTGTAGGAGCACAAGATTTACAAGAATGCTTGCTGTTACAATTGAAACACAAAACACCCACAGAATCTGTTGATTTAGCGATCGATATTATCGAAAATCAGTTTGATGCTTTTACTAAAAAACATTACGACAAATTACTTCAAAAGTACGGTGTCTCTAATGAACAGCTTAAAAAAGCCATTCACGAAATTGAGAAACTGAATCCAAAACCAGGCGGCTCGTTTACTGGAAACAACAAAGTCACTGAAAATGTGGTTCCTGATTTTGCGATTAGGATTGTAGATGGCGAATTGGAACTGACCTTGAACGGACGGAATGCACCATCGCTGCACGTTTCTAAGGATTATCAAGAAATGATGCAAACGTATAAGGATTCTCGAGACAAATCGGCTCAGCAAAAAGATGCAGTACAGTTTATTAAACAAAAACTGGATTCGGCTAAATGGTTTATCGATGCCATTCGCCAACGTCAGGAAACGCTTTTTGTTACCATGAACGCCATTATGCACTATCAAGAAGAATTTTTCCTAGATGGTGATGAAACCAAACTGAAACCAATGATCCTTAAAGACATTGCTGATATGGTAGGTCTTGACATTTCGACCATTTCACGTGTGGCCAATAGTAAATATGTAGAAACACCGTATGGTACAAAACTAATCAAAGAGTTTTTCTCAGAATCGATGAAAAACGATCAAGGTGAAGATGTTTCTACACTCGAAATCAAGAAAATCCTTCAGAACACGATTGAAGAAGAAGACAAGAAAAAACCACTTCCAGACGATCAACTTGCCGAAATCTTGAAAGAAAAGGGCTATCCAATCGCAAGAAGAACCATTGCAAAATACAGAGAACAACTCGATATTCCAGTGGCGAGAATGAGGAAGAAGATGTAAAAATTGTTGATTTCTGATTCAGTTTTATAGATAACAAAATTCACTTTTTCTGGGTTAGCCTTCTTTGTTTGTGTTTAATAAGTTGAAATGCCTTCAAATACAGGAGTGATAAATTTTAGTAACTTTGCAAAAAAGAAGCCTTATGATAACGGACATCAATCAATTAGATTTGAATAAAACCTATTCCTATGCCGATTATTTAACGTGGCAATTTCAGGAAAAACTGGAATTGATAAAAGGAAAAATTTTTAAGATGAGTCCGGCACCAAGTACTACTCATCAACGAATTTCTGGAAATCTGCATGGACATCTTTTTAATTTTTTCAAACCACATGCTTGCAATCTTTTTGCTGCTCCATTTGATGTTCGATTGATAGATAAAAAAAAATCGAAATTAGACCAAGAAATTTATACTGTGGTTCAACCTGATTTGTGTATAATTTGCGATGATTCCAAAATAGACGAACGAGGCGCTATTGGCGCTCCTGATTTGGTTATAGAAATTCTATCCCCCGGAAATTCCAATAAAGAAATGAAGTATAAATTTGATTTGTATGAAGAAGCTGGAGTTCTTGAATATTGGATTGTAAACCCAGCCGACAAAACGGTTTTCATTTATGTTCTAAAAGAAAATCAATTCATAGGAATGCATCCATTAATTGAGGAAGATACCATTCAAAGCAAACTATTTCCAGAACTAGATTTTACCTTAGAATCTATTTTTAACTAAAAAGGACAAAGCCTTTCCACTTGTGAAAGACTTTGTCCTTTTTAAAAAATTTATATTTCAGTTCCGTTTGGATTCCCTATAAATGTATCGGGCTTTGGCGAGATTGCTAACTTAAGGATTGATTGTTTTTTGTTAAAAAAATTCTTAAAATATAATTATAAATTTACTTGTAAATTCGTACTATTTTCAAATACCTGAAAGTGTATGTTTTACATTTGTTAGTATCTTTCAAGTAAATTCATTTATTTAAATCTTAAATTTATTTAACATGCAGTTTATACTACTTGAACATTGAAAATATTATATTTTAGGTTCAGACGGATCTACTCTTTAATAATTTTCGAGTAATTTTTTTTGCAGTTCTTACCATTTTATTCAATTCAAAAGTTTTCCCCTTTATTTCAGTTTTTAAAATATTATCATTTTTATTATTTTCAGACTTTTCAAAATAGTCAATTATAATGGTAATATCATCTTGCTTGTCATTCTCGCTGAAAAATTGTTTAACTTTTGTCCAATCAAAATTTTGTAACTCTTGTTTGCTATTACTTTTAATTTCAAAAGCATTTACTTTAGTAGAACTTTCTTTACTTTGAGAATAAATTGAGTTAACGAAAAAAAGAATGAATAGTAAAAATAGTTTTTTCATAGTTTTAATTTTTAAAATTTTTGTTGTTAATTTATCGGATTCGTCTATTTTTTAAATAACCGCAAACATGAGCATTGCGATGTTGCTTTCATTTTTTATCTGCATCCTTCCGCATCGCATGATAATATGCGGCACGACTTAATGGCTCGTATTCTTCGGTTTCGCCTAACATCACAAGCTTGTCATTATCGGTTTTACGAAAACTATAATTTGCTAAATTTCCGGTGCGGGTACAAACCGCATGCACTTTAGTTACATACTCAGCAGTTGCCATTAAGGCAGGCATGGGTCCAAAGGGATTTCCTTTAAAATCCATATCCAGTCCAGCTACAATCACACGGATTCCTTGATTGGCCAAATCGTTACAAATTTTGACTATTTCATCATCAAAAAACTGTGCTTCATCAATGCCTACTACATCGCAACCTTGCGCCAAAATAGCAATGTTAGCAGCTGCGGGAACGGGCGTAGAACGAATTTCATTAGCATCATGAGACACTACCATTTCCTCGTCATATCTCGTGTCTATTGATGGTTTGAAGATTTCTACTTTTTGTTTGGCAAACTGCGCTCTTTTCAAACGACGGATCAGTTCTTCGGTTTTACCCGAAAACATAGAGCCGCAAATGACTTCGATCCAACCAAATTGTTCTTTATGATTTACTGTATTTTCGAGAAACATTTTGTATTTTTCTGACTTAAAAAATGAATAGTTTTTATTACTTCGTAATAGATAAACCGACTTAAAAATTTTATACTTTTACGTCGTTTCAAAAGTATACAATTTATATCAAATCGAGTATTTGACTGCAGTTATTTAAAAAAATAAATCTTATCCATAAAGAATTCCTTTTCTAAAGAAGATATACAATAACCATAGACACAGACCTGCCTAACACGCTATAATTTCAACAGTATGAAAAAAAAATTGGAAGCCGATTTAATCAGCATTGCACACCGAATATTACAGCTAAAAAATAAATCTGACATTAACCAATTGTATCTAGAGACACAGAAATTGTATGAGAAACTTTCTGTATTGCGCTTTATAGAGGAGCACTTTAGCGAAGTACAGCCTACAATTGGAGGAGTCGCATTAGAACAAAAAATCGAATCTATTTTTGACCAAGAAGCATTGCCACAAACCGAAATTAAACCCATAATTGCAGCAACTGTTTCGGAAGAAATCCACGAAATACCGGTAGAAGAAACCACGCAAGCTGCAGAAATAAATGAAGTGGAACCGATACTTGAAGCGGCAGTGGAAACTGAAACTCTTATAGAAGTAAGCGCACGTACTGAAGTAAGAACACCAGAATCAGAAGAATTAATGGTTGTTGAGGAAGAAAAAGAAATTGAAGAAGAAATAATTATAACCACTGAAATCGCTTCAATCCATCCCGATTTTGAGCTAACTCAAGAGGACGGAACAGAAACGGAACAAGAAATGTCAAAGAAAAAGGAACCGGTCCAAATTTCTTTTGAAGATTTATTAGGTGGAAATTACCATGACACTCAATTTGTAAAGGTCCAAGAAATTAAAGATACTCCTAAAGAAGCTGTGATCAACCCTCCGAAAGAAATCATTGTGAAGGAGGAAAAAGAAGAAATTATAAAAGAAGAAACTGTTGAACAAAAAGCTATTTCCTTGAACGAAAAATTAGCTAAAGGAATCAACATTGATCTAAATGATCGTATTGCTTTTATAAAACACCTTTTCGGTAACAGCAGCGAAGACTACAACCGTGTTTTAAACCAATTGATCACGTTCAACACCTTTTATGAAACCCGCGATTTTGTTCAAGAAATGGTGAAACCAGACTACAACAATTGGGAAGGAAAACAAGATTATGAAGAACGTTTTATGGATATTATAGAGAAAAAATTCTTGTAAATATCCTAGATTTCCATTGCGATCAGAAATGATACTTTTGGAGATTTTTACTAAATTATTTCAGCTATGTCAAAATTATATATCGTTCCTACACCCATTGGCAATCTCGAAGACATGACTTTTCGAGCCATTCGAATTCTTAAAGAAGTTGATTTGATTCTTGCCGAAGATACCCGTACGAGCGGAAAACTATTAAAGCATTTCGAAATTGGCACACACATGTACAGCCATCACATGCACAACGAACACAAAACTGTCGAGAATCTCATTTCGAGATTGAAAGCTGGGGAAAACATAGCTTTGATTTCGGATGCGGGAACACCAGCGATATCAGATCCGGGTTTTTTATTGACTCGTGCTTGCGTTGAAAACGGAGTTGAAGTGGAGTGTTTGCCAGGTGCAACAGCATTTGTACCAGCTTTAGTCAATAGTGGTTTACCCAATGATAAATTTGTTTTCGAAGGATTTCTACCTGATAAAAAAGGACGTCAAACTCGTTATTTGGCTTTAGCCGAAGAAACAAGGACCATGATTTTATATGTTTCCCCTCATAAATTAGTGAAGACTTTAGCGGAATTCATCACCTATTTTGGCGAAGACCGTCAAATATCGGTTTCTAGGGAATTATCCAAACTGCACGAAGAAAATATTCGTGGCACTGTAAAAGAGGTCGCTGCTCATTTTGACAAAATAGCGCCTCGAGGTGAAATTGTAGTGGTTGTAGGTGGAAAAATAATAACTAAAGAACCTAAAAAAAGTAAATTTTCTGAGGAAGAATAATCATGAAAAAAGAAAAAGTTATTTTAATTGGAGCTGGACTCTGCGGACTCTACACTGCTTTTTTACTTCAAAAAAAAGGAATTGAAATACTGATTTTAGAGGGCAATTCACGAATTGGAGGTCGCATAAAAACGATCACAGGCACAACAAAAGTGACTATGGAAATGGGTGCCACTTGGTTTGGGAACCAACACTATAATCTGAAGAAAGTACTACACACTTTAGAAATCCCTTTTTTCAAGCAACATACTCAAGGCATTTCATTATTTGAAACTATGTCGTTTGCACCGCCACAAAAATTTGAAATCTCCGATGCGGAAGAACCTTCTTTTCGAATTGAAGGTGGAACGTCTGCGTTAATTAACAAATTAACTACTGAAATTGGTATTGAACACATTAAAACAAGCACCAAAATCATCTCAATAAAAGAGGAAAATAAAAAATTAATTCTAATGGATTCAGAGGGAAATAGCTATTCTGCTGATAAAGTCATCAGTACTATTCCACCTAATTTATTTATAAACTCGATACTATTTGAACCTAATTTACCTGAAAATATAATTCAATTGGCAAATAAAACCCATACTTGGATGGGTGAATCCATAAAGTTTTCAGTAGAATACAAAACTCCTTTTTGGAAAGAAAAGAATTATTCTGGAACCTTATTCAGCCAAGCCAGTATTATTCAAGAAATGTACGACCACAGTACCGCCGATAATTCAGGATTTGCTTTAAAAGGATTTCTAAACGGTGCAACAGCGGTACTTTCTAAAGAGGAACGCCAACAAAAAGTAATCCAGCAATTGATTACCTTTTTTGGCCCCGAGGCATCCGATTATATCGCCTATTTTGAAAATGTTTGGAGAGAGGAACCTTTCACATTCCATCCCTACAAAGAGTTGGTTTTAGCACATCAAAACAACGGACATCCACTATTTAAAAATCCCTTCCTAAACCAAAAATTATACATTTCTGGGGCAGAAACAGCTGCACAAAATCCCGGCTATATGGATGGAGCTATTTTTGCTGCAAATACAATTGCATTAGAATTCTAATACTACTATAATTATGACTATCCCTGCTTTTTTAGAAAAATTAAATCAAACACCAAAAGCCATCACCTTTGCTGAAACTATGGCTGTAATTGAAGATCACTATACCTTTGAACCAACAGCTTTTGAAAACGGCTTACAGCATAATGCTGCCGGAGAAAACTCAGGATCTTGTAAATTATTTTCTTTTGCGGAACTGCAGGAACTAACTCCAGAAGAAACTTTAGCTTGCTTTGGCGCTTACTATTTTGAAGATGTTTTAGGAAATCCAAACGGTACTGATCATCAGAACATACGCAATTTCATGAAAACGGGCTGGGATGGAATCGCTTTTTACGGAAGTGCTCTAGTGTTGAAATAAAAATACAAATTCTCTTTCAGGTCGAGCGCAGTCGAGACAGATCAATTAGTCTCGAATGCGCTCGAGCTGACAAAATTCCTAACACAATTTTAAAACACCAAATCAATATGCGTTGGACCTTAAAACCAAAACCTTCAGAGGAGACTGTGAAACATTTGGCGACAGCCTTAAATGTAGAAGATTTTGTGGCCACTTTATTAGTGCAACGTGGCATTAACACTTTTGAGGAAGCAAAAGCATTTTTCCGTCCAAGTTTAGATAATTTACATGATCCATATTTAATTAAAGATATGGAAAAGGCCGTAGAACGCATTGAGAAAGCAATCGAAAACGAAGAAAATATTCTTGTTTTTGGCGATTATGATGTTGATGGCACTACTGCTGTTTCGCTCGTTTCTTCCTATTTAAAAACCTATTACCCTAATGTTGCTACCTATATTCCGGATCGGTATGACGAGGGTTACGGCATTTCATTTAAAGGAATTGACTTTGCAGATGACAATGGTTTTTCGCTTATTATCGCTTTAGATTGTGGTATAAAATCGATCGATCATGTGGTCTACGCCAAAGCAAAAAATATTGATTTTATCATTTGTGACCACCACAGACCAGGAGAATTCTTACCCGATGCCGTTGCTATTCTTGACCCAAAACGAGACGATTGCACTTATCCTTATGATGAATTGTGTGGTTGTGGAATCGGTTTTAAATTGATTCAAGCATTGGGTCGCAACCAAAACCAAACTACCGAAGATTTGATTCCGTATTTGGATCTAGTGTCGGCTGCCATTGCCGCTGATATCGTTCCCATGACTGGAGAAAATAGAGTATTAGCTTACTTTGGACTGCAAGTCATTAATTCTAACCCAAGGCCAGGAATCAAAGCCATCATTCACCAAATAAAAAAGAAAGTTCTAGATATTACCGATGTTGTTTTTATTATCGCACCCAGAATAAACGCTGCAGGACGTATTAAACATGGGAATCACGCGGTGGAATTGTTAACCGAATTTGATTTTGAGCAAGCCCAACAATTTGCTTCTGAAATCGAGGCGTATAATTCAGAACGAAAGGATTTAGACAAATTAATCACCAAAGAGGCCTTACAACAAATCGAGCAAAACAATGAAAAAAAACGCTTTACTTCCGTCGTTTTTCAAGAAGATTGGCATAAAGGTGTCATTGGAATTGTCGCGTCTCGATTGATTGAAACCTATTATCGCCCAACACTTGTTTTTACCAAAAGCGGCGATAAGTATGCTGCTTCGGCTCGATCTGTAAAAGGATTTGATGTATACAATGCATTGGAAGCATGTTCAGAACATTTGGAACAATTTGGAGGTCACATGTATGCTGCGGGAATGACGATGAAGAAAGAAAACTATCAAATCTTCAAGGATGCTTTTGAAAAAGAAGTAGAAAAAACCATTCATCCGGATATGTTAACACCAGAAATTGCAGTTGATGCCGAAATTGATTTTGCTGATATCACACCAAAATTAATCCGAATCCTAAAACAATTTGAACCGTACGGACCCCAAAATATGACGCCCGTTTTCTTGACTAAAAACATCAAAGACACCGGTTATGGAAAACCTATGGGTCAGGAGGATGAACACTTAAAACTTTTTGTCAAACAATCCCAAAGCCTCGGGACTGAAGGCATTGCTGCAATTGGTTTTAATTTGGGCAACAAAATCAAACTAACTACGCACCAAAAATCTTTTCAAGCCGTGTATTGTATTGATGAAAATGAGTGGAACGGCAAAACAAGCTTGCAATTGCGGTTGCGAGATATTAAAGAATGATTGCTAAACTATGAAAAAAAACGACCCTTACTCGGCGCTGCGCTACAGAGAATTCAATATATTTTTGTTATTGCGTTTTGCAATGGTTTTTGGATGGTCCATGCAGTTTATTATTATTGAGTGGGAAGTGTACAGCTTAACCAAAAATCCGTTATCATTAGGAATCATCGGATTAATGGAAGTCATTCCAGCCATTTCGATGGCTTTGTTTGCCGGACACATTGTAGATCAAAAGGAAAAAAAAGGTTTGCTTTTCAAATGTATTTTAGGATTTTCAATTATTAGTTTGGGCTTATTTTTATTTACTTGGCCTCCTTTTATAAAAGATTTTGCTACCCAAACTATTTTATACTCCATTTACTTTTTCGTGTTTTTAGGAGGATTAGTACGTGCTTTTCTGGGTCCGACCATATTCTCTCTTTTGGCCTTAATCGTTCCTAAAAAAATATATCCAAATGCTGCGACTTGGAGTAGTTCCGTTTGGCAGATTAGTTCTGTTTTAGGACCTGCAGTTGCGGGTTTCTCTATCAATTGGATTGGCGTTCATGGGTCTATGTTCATCGTTTTGGGATGTTCACTTATCGCATTGGTTGCTTTGACCCAAATTGAAACGAAACCAATTTTGAATCCAAAAATTGGCGAACCCATTATGGAAAGTTTGAAAGAAGGCGTGAAATTTGTTTTCAACAACAAGACTATTTTAGGCGCTTTATCACTAGATATGATTGCAGTCCTTTTTGGCGGAGCCGTTGCTTTGTTGCCCATTTTTGCTCAGGATATTTTGAAAGTAGGACCTCAGGGATTTGGCGTTTTGAGAGCTGCGCCAGCTGTTGGCGCTTTTTTGATGCTAATAATCTCCGCTTACATTCCTTTTACAAAAAATGCGGGTATGAAACTGTTATCGGCAATTTTTGCGTTTGGAATTTGCATCATTGTTTTTGGACTATCCTCTATTTTTTGGTTGTCTGTAGCCTCTTTGTTTTTTAGTGGTGTTTTTGATGGGATTTCAGTAGTCATACGCCAAACCATTCTTCAACTGAAAACTCCAGATCACATGCGGGGTCGCGTAGCTGCTGTGAATTCTATATTTGTGGGCTCTTCTAACGAATTGGGTGCTTTTGAAAGCGGCTTAACGGCTAAACTAATGGGTACTGTGAGTGCAGTGGTCTTTGGCGGAAGCATGACCTTAATTACTGTTATTTTCACGGGCATTGTATCGCCAACTTTTAGAAAATTAGACCTGCAACAAGATGTTGAAGATCATGAAAAGAGCGAGTAATTAATACTTTTTGATTTCGAAATTTTCCCCATCAAAAACTCCGTATGTAAAATACGTAATCCAGTCACCCAGATTCACATACTCGGCATTTTCGCCTACAGGTACTTTCATTGGTAGATGACGGTGGCCAAAAATAAGGTAATTGTAGTGCTTGGTTTCTAGTTTTCTCTTGGAATACAGAATAAGCCATTCGTTGTCTTCACCAAGAAAAGTCACATCCTCATCACCAGAGATCAGTTTGTTTTTAACGGACAGGTATTGTGCTAATTTCACGCCAATGTCCGGATGCAACCATCTAAACAACCATTTAAAAAACGGATTGGTAAACACTTTTTTCATGCGTTTGTAACCCTTATCGCCAGGACCTTTGCCGTCTCCGTGACCAATAAGAAATGTTTTATCTCCAAAAGTATATTCTTGATTGTCATGAAAAACTGGAATGTTCAATTCCTTCTGGAAATAATCTTCCATCCACAAATCATGATTCCCCACGAAGAAATAAATAGGAATACCACTATCACGAAGTTCTGCTAGTTTACCCAAAACACGGATGAAACCTTTTGGCACTACGGTTTTATATTCGAACCAAAAATCGAATAAATCGCCCAATAAAAAAAGAGCTTCGGCATCACTTTCAATTTCGTCGAGCCATGCCACGAATTTTTGTTCTCTAGGAAAACTCAATTCGGGTGTTGGTGCGCCAAAATGCTGATCGGATGCAAAATAAATTTTCTTATTGTGGGGTAATTGCATGAAACTAAAGTATAGATTTAAAATTATCACTTGCAAACCACTCCGCAAAAGAAGATTCGGTTTCTTGCAGTTTTAAGGAGAAAAGAGATATTCCTTCCGGCAATCGACTGGTAATTCGTTGAGCAAAATCAATTACCATATTCTCACTTGTGGGCTGGTAATCGACTACTATAACATGATGCCCACGGTTGATCAACTCATTGGCTAAATCAATATGAGGTGTTGTTCCGTTAAAAACGGTCGCGTGATCAAATTGATCTACAATTTCTTCTTTTACAATTTTCTTTAAATCCGTAAAGTCTATTACCATTCCGAATTTTACATTAGAACGATCCGTAATTGGAGTGCCAATTACGGTTACTGACAATTTATAACTATGACCATGTACATTTTTACATTTCCCATCATAACCATATAAGGCGTGACCGGTTTCGAAACTAAATTGTTTTGTAATTCTGATATTGCTCATTGGAGTTTAATTTTGAGGCAAATTTAGTGATTTTTTGACTTGCAGTAAAAGCTTTGTTCATCAAACCACTTGAAGCAAAATAAAACCCCGAATTCAAAAAAAATTTGCAGTAAAATATCACGTTTATTCCGATTAAAATTTACAATTAATTAACATACCGATTGCGTTGCCAATAATATTAGTAATATATTTGACATTCAAATAATTGAAAGCAAATAGAATGATAGTACATGCTCTATGATTAGAGAGTGCCTATCCTTATTTTAATTATTTGAATAAAACTAACTAACACTTATTTATTACTTTTTCTATGAAAAAAACTTTACTTTCAAAAAATGCTTTGCACTCATTATTTTGGTGTTTTGCTTTATCAATATTACTGCCAGGAAAAAGCTTGGGCCAAGCATTATTAGTAGATGACTTTACCGGAACAACTGGATCAGCACTTACAGTAAACGGATGGACAGCTCATAGTAGTGGTGGCACAACTCCAAATGTAATTAATGTTACTCCTTCCTCTATTACCTATCCTGGATATACCTCCTCAGGTATTGGAAATGAAGTGACAATGACTACTTCTGGTGAGGATGTCAATAGGGTTTTTACAAGCCAAACCACAGGAATAGTTTACACTTCATTTTTGGTTAATGTAACTTCTGCTACAATTGCAGGAGATTATTTCTTTAATCTAGGTGCAACAACAATTTCAACAAATTTTAGAGGAAGAATTTTTGTAAAAAGAGACGCAAGCAATAACGTATCTTTCGGTATAGCGCAATCTACCACTGCAACTACAGCGAATTATTCTTCAGCTATTTATGCTCTTAACACTACCTATTTAATTGTATTAAAATATGATCTAGTATCAGGTACTACAAATGATGTAGCTTCTATTTATATCAATCCACCACTTAATTCTGTTGTTCCCACCACAGGTTGGATTTCAAACACGGATGCAGCTGGTGCCGATTTAACAAATGTAGGTTCCGTTGCATTACGCCAAGGAGGAGCAACAACAGCGCCAGGACTAAAACTTGATGGCGTAAGAGTAAGTACAGCTTGGTCTGACATTGTAGGAGCAGTTACATCAACCACTTGGGACGGGACTGCGTGGTCAAATGGTGCACCTACATCAACAGTTGATGCTATAATTGCTGGTAATTATTCAACAGGGGCAAATGCAATTAATGCCAAAAGTGTAACTGTAAACTCTGGCACTCTAACAGTGAACACCCTAGGTAGTTTAACCATTCAAAATGAATTAAACAATGTAGGAGGCACCGTTGATATAGAAAACAATGCCAACCTGATTCAAGTAAACAATACTGCAAACACTGGTGAAATCACTGTTAATAGAAGCGGAGCTTTACTTATGCTTTTGGATTACAGTTTATGGTCTTCACCAGTAAGCGGACAAAAATTAAAAGCATTTTCGCCTAACACGTTAGACAATCGTTTTTACACCTACAATCCAAGTTCAAACATCTACGTAGCCGTTGCTGCTCCAGCTACTACTGATTTTGCAGTAGGAAATGGCTACTTAATTCGTGTTCCAAATGATCATCCTACTACTCCTACCACCTGGAATGGGATGTTTAAAGGAGTTCCAAATAATGGAGACATTACGATCACAGGTTTGACTCCGGGTACTTTTAATGCTGTAGGAAATCCGTATCCATCTACTATAAGCGCTGATGCTTTTATCACAACAAACAGCATTACAGAGCCATTGTATTTTTGGAGAAAAACAAATGCTGCTGCAGGAACTGCTTATGCAACCTACACGATGGCAGGAGCCGTGGGAACACCTGGAAATGGTGGTATCACACCAAACGGAACCATTCAAGTAGGACAAGGATTTATTGTAAAAACAGTCTCAAATTCAGTTGCATTTACTAATAATAATATGCGTACTGCCAACAATTCAAATCAAATACTAAGAACTGCTAAAACAGAAAAAAATAGAATCTGGCTAAACCTATCTAAAGGTACGGAATATGTAAACCAAATGATGGTAGCGTATATGGATGGCGCTACTAGCGAAATTGACAATACATTAGACGGAAGATACATTAATGATAATCAAACCGCGTTAACGAGCTCTTTAAAAGGAGAAGAATTTGTTATTCAAGCTAAAGGATTACCATTTGATTCTAGTGACATTGTTCCATTAAGTTTTAAAGCAGAACAAGCAGGAAGTTTTAGCATTGATTTAGACCACGTAGACGGTTTATTTTTAGGCAATCAAGAAATTATACTTAAAGATTTAAAAGCAGGAACAGAGCAAAACTTAAAAGCAGGATCTTACACGTTTACAAGTGATGCTGGTACTTTTAAAAATCGTTTTGAAATCACTTTCAAAACCAGCCAAACTTTAGATGTTAACGCTCCAAGTTTTGATGAGAATAGCGTAGTTATATTTAACCAAAACGGATCGTTAAACGTATCTAGCAGCAAAAATACTATCAAAAATATTCGTGTTTTTGACATTAGAGGTGTTTTAATAGCAGAACAAAAAGACGTAAATGCCAATACAGCAAGCATCAAAAACGTTACTGCCAGCAAACAAACTGTTTTAATTCAAATTACTTCAGACGATAATAAAACCGTAACTAAAAAAGCTATTTTTTAAGCTGTAGCCCATAGAAACCAGATACTGGAATTAAAATTTTAAAATTAAATCATGAAAAATATAGTACTACAATTTTATATCGTTGCCTTTTTTCTACTGTCTAGCGCTACGATGTTAGCACAAACTCCAGGCGACACTGATGGTACAGCTGACGGTCTAGAGGGAGCTGATGCTCCTGCAGCACCCATAGATGATTACCTTTTACCAATGGCACTAGTAGCTGTTTTTGTAGGGTATAAATATTCTAAAAACAAGGCTCAAAAAACAGTTTAAATACAGTCGATTCAAAAACTGTAACCCAATAAAAACCCCCGAAAAATAATTTTCGGGGGTTTTGCTATTTTATATCGAGATACCAACTCATGGTTTTGAATGATATTCTATTTTACTTTATAAATTGTTCCAAGGCATTTTTAGTAAAATCAGAAAGAACTAACTTCCCCGAAATAGCGGCGCGTTGTAACAAAAGAGTGTCCCAGTGTTGCGTTCCTTCCCACATTACTTTTTTCATTTCCAGCAAAGCTTCAGGATTATAACTTGATAATTTAGTGCTGAAATCAGTTATTGCCTTGTCTAATTCTTCAATGGTTTCAAAGGTATTGGCATACAATCCTTTGGAAGCAGCCCAATCAGCCGACTTCCATTCGTGTGCTGCAAGGGTCATTTCGGCCATTGCTGTTTTCCCAAGTTTTTTGGTCACAACAGGTTCAATTACAAAGGGACCAATTCCTATGGCCAGTTCTGATAATTTTATTGAAGCGTTTTTTGTGGCCATAGCATAATCACAAGCCGACGCAATCCCTACGCCACCACCGACTGCTTTTCCGTGAATACGACCCACAATAAGCTTAGAACACGAGCGCATGGCGTTAATCAAGTGCGCAAATCCAGAGAAAAATTCGGTTCCTTCTGATTCATTGGAAACAGCCAAAAGTTCATCAAATGAAGCGCCTGCACAAAAAGCACCTGAGCCTTCGCTTTGTATGACAATTACCGAAACAGTTGAATCTACACTTAAAGTATTGAATTCAGTAGTGAGTCGGTTTAATAATTCTCTTGGAAAAGAATTACTAGAAGGATGACCAAATATAACGGTCGCGATTTTGTTCTCGATAGTTGTAAATAGCGAACCAGTCGAATTTTCTGATACCATAATGGAGTTTTTGGTGTAAAGTTAGAAAAATCTAAAAGAGGATTTGACTTTTTTTAAAATAGAATAGATTTGCTTTTTGAAATTTGCTTTTTGGAAAATTTATATCTTATATTTGCGAGCAAGTTTGGGGGATTAGCTCATTTGGCTAGAGTGCTTGCCTGGCAGGCAAGAGGTGACCGGTTCGAATCCGGTATTCTCCACAAACTAAAACCGTAAACTCTTTTTATTAAGAGTTTACGGTTTTTTTATATGTTAGAATTTTACTTTAGAATGTAAATCTACTTCGAATAATCAATTTTTCCTACGGTGCGCATGACGCGAACAATTTTGGCTTTTCGCCTGTTGATGTAGGACGAAGAACTTGTTGCCGCATATTTTCTAGGATTGGGCAAAATAGCTGCAATTCCCGCAGCTTGCTTTGGTGTAAGACCAGAAGCTTCTTTCCTATACCAGTGCTCTGCCGCAGCTTGCGCTCCATAAACACCATTTCCCATTTCGATACTGTTCAAATAGACCTCCATGATGCGTTCCTTGCCCCAAATAATTTCTATTAAAACCGTAAAATAGGCTTCTAATCCTTTCCTTATATAACTACGGCCTTGCCAAAGAAATACATTCTTGGCCGTTTGTTGGGATATAGTGCTTCCTCCTTTTATTCTTCGCCCTCTCTCGTTGCTTTTGTAGGCTTTTTGCATGGCAATAAAATCAAAGCCATTGTGCTTTAAGAACGTTCCATCTTCACTTGCAATTACTGCTTTTTGTAGATTCATCGAGATGTTCTCAATAGGTTCCCAATCATGACTAAAAAAAACTTCTTTACCGCCTACTTTGTTTTCAATTGCCCGAATTACCATTAATGGTGTAAACGGAACTGGAACAAATTTAAAAAGCACTACAAAAAACAAAGAAAGTCCAAAGAACCACAACAGTACTTTAAATAAAAATCGGGTTAGTTTGCTCATAAAAGAGGTTGGTTCTTTTTTAACGGGTTGTCTTGCTTTTCTTGGTGCTATTTTTGTTGCCATTATACTAAATCTGCTAATTCTGTTCCAATTAAACTTCCTATTGCAACTCCCATTCCGCCTAATCGAACGCCACAATACACATTTTCAGATAGTTGTGATACAATAGGATTCTTGCTGTTGCCCATGCCCATAATCCCGCTCCAACGGTGCGCAATTTGGAAGTCATTTTTAGGTAAAATTACTTCTTTTAACAATTGTTCCAATTTTTTTTGTACAATTTCTGTCTGTCCAAAATCAGTTGTATTTTCAGTCTCAAAATCCAAATTTCTTCCACCTCCCAGTAAAATTCTGTCGCCAATATTCCTGAAATAATAATACCCTCGATCCAAGTGAAAAGTGCCTTTTATATCTAGGTTTTTAATTGGCTCTGTAATAAGCACCTGCGCTCTGGCAGGTTTCACAGCAACGCCAATTAGTGCATTTGCAAAGCCATTCGTAGCAAAAAGTATTTTTTTTGTGCTGTAGCTAAAATCTTTTAATGCTACCTCTACTCCATCTCCTTTGTCATAATAAGAGGTTACTGTTTGCTGGTTGAGAATTAAAATATTTTTAGAAACAGCCTCTTTTAATAATGCCTGCATCATATTTCCAGTATCAATTTGTGCTTCAAAAGGATTAAAAACTAAATATTCTTGAATTCCAGTAAATCCAAAACGGTCAACTTCCTTTGCAAAAACACTAGACTTAAATGGCGTCCGTAAAATTTCATTGATAAACGGTAATTTCCCTAAACATTCATTATAACTGCTCTCATCTTCTTTCAAAAATAATTCATAACCTCCATATGGTTTAAAATCTATGGTATCGTCACCGAGTCTTTTACGCAACAACTGTAACCCTTTCCACCGTTTTTGAATGAGTTGAATTACCTCTTCTTCAGAATGGGATTTTAAATCATCAATAATTTCTGAAAGACTTCCAAAACAAGCAAAACCAGCGTTTTTAGTACTCGCTCCTTGTGGCAACATTCCTTTTTCTAAGACTAGAATTTTACTATCAGGAAATCTTTCGCGCAAGCGTAATGCAGCGTGCAAACCAACAATTCCGCTTCCTACAATGGTATAATCTATATTTGTAAACCAATTTTTTAACTCCCAATAGCTCAAATCCATATTCAGGTATTTTTTATAAAAATAATATTTTTTTTAGATTTATTCTGAATTTATTTCTGGAGCTAATCCCGCTATTCATTGCAATCTTATTGTTTTTTTAAAACAAAAACAATAAGGATTTCCATTTCTATCGGGGCTAAACGAACTTCTTAGAAAGACAAAAATCGAAAAAAAATGGCTAATTTTATCCCACAAAAAAATTGCCTTTAAAATGAAAAAAATACTTTTTATACCCTTATTACTTATGAGTTTAAACGCTATGGCACAAAATATAATGACCCCGGAATTACTATGGAAACTAGGAAGAGTAACTCCTTTAGGAATTTCTAAGGATGGAAAAAATATCGTTTACAAAGTAACAACTCCTGTAGTTCAAGAAAATAAATCAGATACAAAACTATACTCTTTACCCGTAAATGGTGGGAATCCAACCGAAATAAAAGATACCGCAGCCCTTTTAAATGATAAAAATACTTCTCCAGACGGGAAATACATGCTGTATCACGAAGAAGTAAAAATCGAAAAAGTTCATGGTAAAGATTTTTATCCAGAACTAGAAAAATCCGAGGTTCAAATCTATGATGGATTGAATTACCGCCATTGGGACACTTGGAACGAAGGCAAATACAATCATGTTTTTTATAAAGAAAATAAAGAGGAAGCAATAGGAATAGATATTCTAAAAGGGGAAAATTTCGACAGTCCTCAAAAACCTTTTGGCGGAGACGAAGATTATATTTGGTCGCTAGACAGTAAAAGTATCTTTTATGTAAGCAAGAAAAAGGTAGGAACGGATTATGCAGTTTCCACCAACACCAATATTTTCGAATACAATTTAGAAACGGGGAAAACTACCAATAGAACCGAAGAAAATCTAGGATATGATACCGCTCCACAATTTTCTCCAACAGGTAATTTGACTTGGTTGCAAATGAAAAATGATGGGTATGAGGCCGATAAAAATGACTTGATCGTTAGTTTCAAAGGAATCAAATTGAACCTGACGGCAAATTGGGATGGAACCGTAGACAACTTCATATGGAGTGCCGATGGAAGTACAATATATTTTGTAGCGCCGATTGACGGAACCAAACAATTGTTTAAAGTTAATTTTCCAGGTCTAACTAAAATAGCAATTACCGTTAGCCAAATCACTACTGGAGAATTTGACGTCAATGACTTAGTAGGTTTTTCGGGTGACAACATCATAGTTACAAGAACCGATATGAATCATGCTTCCGAAATTTTTTCGTTTCATTTGAAGAAAAACACCTGGAAACAACTTTCAAATGTCAATACTGCAACCTATAGTTCTTTGGCGCTGAGCAAAACCGAAAGGCGCTACGTTACAACAACAGATGGTAAAAAGATGTTGGTTTGGGTGGTTCTACCTCCAAATTTTGACGCCACAAAAAAATATCCAACACTTTTATATTGTCAAGGTGGACCACAATCGCCATTGACGCAATTTTACTCCTACCGATGGAATTTACAGTTGATGGCCGCTAATGGTTATATTGTTGTGGCTCCAAACCGTCGCGGAATGCAGGGGCATGGTGTAGCGTGGAATGAGCAAATAAGTAAAGACTGGGGTGGTCAGGTAATGGATGATTACCTAGCGGCAATTGATGATATAGCAAAGGAAAAGTATGTAGACGCAACTCGTCTGGGATGTGTTGGCGCCAGTTACGGCGGGTATTCTGCCTTTTACTTAGCTGGAATACACAACAACCGTTTCAAAACTTTTATTGCTCATGATGGTATTTTTAATACACAAAGCATGCACGGGACTACTGAGGAAGTTTTCTTTACGAACTGGGATTTTGGTGGAGCGTATTGGGAGAAAAACAATACCACTGCTCAAAAAGCCTACTCTACATTCAACCCGATGACTCTAGTAGAAAAATGGAACAAACCTATTTTAATCATTCAAGGCGGAAAAGATTTCCGTGTACCAATAGGACAAGGGCAAGAAGCGTTTCAAGCGGCGCAACTACGAGGAATAAAAAGCAGATTCTTATATTTCCCCGAAGAAAACCATTGGGTATTAAAACCTCAGAATGCACAAGTTTGGCAAGCAGAATTTTTCAAATGGTTAAAAGAAACTTTATAACAGTAATAGTATTTCAAAACTAAACCACTATGGACTTAAAGTCCATAGATTTTGTTTGGCAGACTGAAAGTCTGCGAGGTTAAAATGTAAAATCCACCGCAAATTCGCAAATTTAAAGACTTGCAACGTAAAAAATAATTTGCGAATTTGCGGTAAATATTTTTAGAACCTGAAAGGGAAATGCACTAAAGTACATAGTTTTAACTATTTTTGAGACCAATAAATCTATGTCAGTTCAAGTGCATTCGCAAACCTCATTATATTTTGACTGCGCTCGATTTGACAAGAATAGATTAAACTATAGGCGCTAGCTTTCTATAAAAAATATGAAACAAAAAAACCTTGCATCACTGCAAGGTTTTTACTTAAAAAAAATATCTTTATTCAGGATCGTTCATCTTAAAAGTATCCATAAATGCTGTTGTATACACCCCTGAAATATATCTAGGATCATCCATTAACTGTCTGTGAAACGGAATGGTAGTTTTTATTCCTTCAATTACAAATTCGTCTAATGCTCTTCTCATTTTGCTAATCGCTTCTTCTCTCGTTTGAGCAGTAGTTATCAATTTAGCAATCATAGAATCGTAGTTTGGCGGAATTGTATAGCCGGAATAAACGTGAGTGTCTAAACGAACTCCGTGTCCACCTGGCATGTGCAATGTTGTGATTTTTCCTGGAGACGGACGGAAATCATTGTACGGATCTTCTGCATTAATTCTACATTCTATCGCGTGCAATTGAGGCAAGTAATTTTTACCAGAAATTGGTATTCCAGCAGCAACCATAATTTGCTCTCTAATCAAGTCATAATCGATAACTTGTTCCGTAATTGGGTGTTCAACTTGAATACGCGTATTCATTTCCATAAAGTAGAAATTCCGATTTTTGTCTACCAAAAACTCTACTGTTCCAGCGCCTTCGTATTTGATATACTCTGCTGCTTTAACCGCTGCTTCGCCCATTTTTGTACGTAATTCATCGGTCATAAATGGAGATGGCGTTTCTTCAGTAAGTTTTTGATGACGTCGTTGAACCGAACAATCTCTTTCTGATAAGTGACACGCTTTACCGTAAGAATCACCTACAACTTGAATTTCAATATGGCGTGGCTCTTCGATTAATTTCTCTAAGTACATACCATCATTTCCAAAGGCTGCAGCCGATTCTTGACGCGCGCCTTCCCAAGCTTTCAATAATTCTTCTTCTTTCCAAACAGCTCTCATTCCTTTTCCCCCACCACCAGCAGTTGCTTTAAGCATTACTGGATAACCAAAATCTCTCGATAATTGTAAGGCTTGTTCGTATGATTCTAAAATTCCAACAGAACCCGGAACACAAGGCACACCAGCTTCAATCATAGTTGATTTTGCCGAGGCTTTATCTCCCATTCTATCAATCATCTCTGGAGAAGCTCCAATGAATTTGATACCGTGTTCTTGACAAATTTTAGAAAATTTAGAATTTTCAGAAAGGAATCCGTATCCTGGATGTATTGCATCTGCATTGGTGATTTCTGCAGCAGCAATAATATTTGACATCTTTAAATAGGATAAGTTACTTGGAGGTGGTCCTATACAAACCGCTTCGTCAGCAAACTTAACATGTAGACTTTCGGCATCGGCAGTAGAGTAAACAGCTACTGTTTTAATTCCCATTTCTTTACACGTTCTAATTACGCGTAACGCAATTTCGCCTCTATTTGCAATTAATATTTTTTTAAACATCTTTATTTTAAATTTTAAATGTTGAATTTCAAATTTTAAATTATTTCAAATAACGAAAACTCATCATTCAAAATTTATAATTTATAATTTCTTATGATGGATCTACCAAGAATAAAGGTTGGTCAAATTCAACTGGTGACATGTCATCAACCAATATTTTTACTATTTTTCCTGAAACTTCAGATTCAATTTCATTAAATAATTTCATGGCTTCAATTACACACAAAACATCACCTTTAGCAATTGATTTCCCTACCTCAACAAACATAGGTTTGTCTGGAGAAGGTTTTCTGTAAAAAGTCCCAATAATTGGAGATTTTATAGTGATATAGTGTGCATTCTCTACAACTGGCACCTCTGCTACTGCTACAACAGGAGTAATTTGTTGCGGTGCTGCTGCTTGTGGAAGCGCTGCTTGAGCTGGCATTTGTTGAACATACGTGGTTTCAGTTACATTCCCTTCTAAAGTTGTTCTGATGGTGATTTTTACATCATCCATCTCTAATTTAACTTCTGCAACTCCTGAATTTGCTACAAACTTGATAAGATTTTGAATTTCTTTTAAATCCATGATTATTTGTTTTTAGTTTTAGTTTATTTTTTATCGTATGCCCATTTAAGATAGATAGATCCCCAAGTGAATCCACCTCCAAATGCAGCGAAAATTATTGTATCTCCTTTTTTGAATAAATGCTCAAAATCGCTAAGCACTAATGGCAAAGTAGCCGAAGTAGTGTTTCCGTATTTTTCAATGTTCATCAACACTTTCGAATCTTCTAAATTCATTCGATTTGCAGTTGCATCGATAATACGCTTGTTAGCCTGGTGTGGCACCAGCCAATCAACATCTTCATTTGTCAAATTATTTCTTTTCAAAATTAATTCGCTTGAATCAGCCATATTAGTAACAGCATATTTAAATACTGTTTTTCCGTCTTGTATAATGCTGTGCTTGTTATCTTGTACAGTTTCAGCAGTAGCTGGAAGTATCGAACCTCCGGCATCAATCTTTAAAAAATCTCTTCCGACTCCATCACTTCTTAAATACTCGTCTTGCAATCCTAAACCCTCATAATTAGGTTCGAATAGAACTGCACCAGCACCATCCCCAAAAATAATACAGGTTGCTCTATCTGTATAATCTACAATTGAAGACATTTTATCAGCACCTATCAAAAGTACTTTTTTATACCGTCCAGATTCAATGTAGGCAGCTGCTGTTGACATACCAAACAAGAAGCTAGAGCATGCGGCTTGTAAATCATATGCAAAGGCATTTAAAGCACCTATTTCACTAGCTACATATACTCCCGTTGATGCAACTGGCATATCTGGAGTTGCTGTTGCCATTATAACCAAATCGATTTCTAAAGGATCAATATTGGCCTTAACTAACAAATCTTGTGCAGCTTTAATCGCCAAAAAAGAAGTTCCTTTTCCCTCTTCTTTAAGGATTCTCCTTTCTTTGATTCCTGTACGAGAGGTAATCCACTCGTCATTGGTATCTACCATGGTTTCAAGTGCTTTGTTTGTTAACACAAAGTCAGGAACATATGCTCCAACAGCGGTTATTGCGGCTGTAATTGTATTCATTATAAGCTATTATTTTTTGTCAAATGGTAGCATTTGAAAAATTTTTAAAAAGACTTGAAAATTACAAAAAAAATTCCATTTCGACTGATTTAGAACTTCTTATTTTATGAAAATCATAAACAACAAAAAAACTCTCACGATGTGAGAGTTCGAATATCATTTACTAAAATGTATTAAGCAACAGCTACAGATTTATCTATAACAACTTGCCCTCTGTAGTACATTTTACCTTCATGCCAATATGCTCTGTGGTACAAATGCGCTTCTCCTGTGATAGGACAAGTAGCAATTTGTGCTACGGTTGCTTTATAATGTGTTCTTCTTTTATCTCTTCTTGTTTTGGAGATTTTTCTCTTAGGATGCGCCATTTTACTATATTATTTATCCGTTAATAGTTGCTTTAATTTGTCCCATCGCGGGTCAATATTTTCTTCTTGTTTACTCTCTTTTTTTACTTCTTTTACTATCAGTTCATTAAGTTTAGTCAAAGCTTCTGTTTTTAAACTTCCATCTTTAACTCCAGGATGAACCCGTCTTAGAGGTACTGACAACACTATCATTTCATAGATATACTGTGCAATATCTATTTCAAACTCCCCATGAGGCAATACTAATAATTCTTCATTATCATTATTAAATTCTTCGTCAAAACGAACAATTAATTTCATTTTTCCTTTTACTGGCAAGTCAAAATCTTCGCTTGTCAAATCACAAGGAACGTTTACAACACCTTTATGCTTAAAACTCAACTCTAACAGCGTACTTTTTTTCTCTAAAACTACATTTACTTTGATATTTGAATCTTGATATTCATTATAATCAAAGATTTCAAAGAACGAATTACTTATTTGATATTCAAAATGATGTTTTCCTAGCTTTAACCCTATGAAAGGAATTAAAAATTCTTTTGTCTTCTTCATTTGACCAACATTTTGACCCTATCACAACGATTCGTAACGGGAGTGCAAAGATATAAAATTATTGTAAATCTAATAATGTTATTCACTTTTTTTTGTTCACAACTGTTTTTCTTTTGTTTTCAAAGGCTTTGCACTGATTTCGGCATATTGATTTCTAGAATGATAAATATCAATTGCTAAATAAACAGCCTCTTTGAATGAATTGAAATCAGCAACTCCTTTTCCTGCAATATCAAAAGCAGTTCCGTGATCCGGCGAAGTCCGTATTTTATTTAAACCTGCCGTATAATTTACCCCATTTCCAAATGATAATGTTTTAAAAGGAATTAGTCCTTGATCATGGTAGGCCGCAATAATAGCGTCATATTTCTCATATTGATTACTACCAAAAAAACCATCTGCGGCAAAAGGTCCAAAAACTAAAGTTCCTTTATCAAATATCTTTTTTAAGGTTGGCTTGATCACCAAATCATCTTCGGTACCAATAACGCCACCGTCGCCGCAATGCGGATTCAATCCTAAAACCGCAATTTTAGGCTTATTTATACTAAAATCTCGTATTAATGATTGTTTAACGGTTTCAATTTTTCTTTTGATCAACTCTTCTGTAAGATGAGAGGCTACCTCACTCAACGGAATATGATCGGTCAACAGTCCTACTCTTAAATTATCCTGAACCATAAGCATAAGAGCATTACCCTCTAGTTCTTGATCCAAATAATCTGTATGACCAGGGAATTTGAAGTCCTCCGACTGGATATTATATTTATTGATAGGTGCGGTCACCAAAACATCTATAAGATCGTCTTTTAAGGCTTTTGTTGCTACAACAAATGATTTTATAGCATACTCACCCGCCTTTGGATCACCAACACCAAAGTTCAGATCGACTCCCTCTTTCCAAACATTTAAAACATTGATTTTTCCGGGAACAATTTGATCCAGCTTATCAATTCCGTGTAATACTGAGTCAGATTGAAAACTTTTCTTGACAAAGGATAACAACTTAACATTAGCAAAGATAACAGGTGTGCATAACTCTAGCATGCGCGTATCCTCGAATGCCTTTAAAACAACCTCGCTTCCGATACCGTTTAAATCTCCTATAGAAATTCCAACTATTATATTTTCTGCTTTTTTCATAATGACATACCGTTATTTATTGCTAATTTTGAAGTGCAAATTTAGTAAAATAAAACAAGAAATGTTCACAGGAATAATAGAAACACTTGGCGTTATCCAAGAAATAAAAAAAGAAAATAGCAATATTCATATTACGATGAATTCTGCTTTTACAGGAGAATTACAAATTGATCAAAGCGTAGCGCATAATGGAATCTGCTTGACTGTTGTTGCAATAAATGATACTTTTTATACGGTAACTGCCATTGACGAAACAGTAAAAAAAACAAATTTAGGTGACTGGAAAATTGGAGACACCGTGAATCTAGAACGAGCGATGAAACTTGGTGACAGGCTTGACGGCCACATCGTTCAGGGACATGTAGACCATACAGGAACCTGCATTACCGCAGAACAAACTGACGGAAGCTGGCGTTACACCTTTAAATATGACGAAACACTAAACAATATCACTATCGAAAAGGGCTCTATCACTGTAAATGGTGTGAGTTTAACCGTAGTTGATTCCAAACAAAATGAGTTTAGCGTAGCTATTATCCCATACACGTACGAAAATACTACTTTTAAAAACTTCACAATTGGCACGAAAGTAAATCTAGAATTTGATGTAATTGGCAAATACGTTTCAAGACTATACATCAAATAATTAAGATTGTATCGAAAAATAATGATATTTAACAGAGGCTCTAACTGACCGTGTAAAATAAATAGAAACGATCCAAAAACACAGCATTCTTAATAAAAAACAAAAACTCCAATTTAGATTGGAGTTTTTGTTTTTTGCTTATGACAGTTTATAAAATAAATCCCGAGGAAGATAGCGAGGATTAGTATTACTGCATTATCATCAATTGTCAATCCTGGAGGAGGCGGTGGCCTTTTTGCAGTTGGAGCGGGTGGCCCAGAACCTCCTGGCCCAGCAAAAAGATCCACGATCCCCAAAAGGAAAATGAGTATGAAATAAAGTTTGTTTAGTTTTATTACCATTGATTCAAAGGTACTAATTTTATGGAATATTTATTAAACCACAAGTTGAAATTATCTACATCAGTAAAACCAAAGATACGCTTTTTTGAATAAGTTGGTTTAAATAAAAAAAATAAACCCCTCAATATCAGCGGATATGAGGGGTTTTTCGTGGTCCCACCTGGAGTACCATTATTTTTTAGCTTGTTTTATTCAACTATAATCTCTTATATTTGAATATCAATAGGTTTATCATGTATATTTTAATGAGTTTTAATGAACTTTAATTTATAAATACTCCCCTATTTACTCCCCCTATTTAACCAGCTTTAATGAACTTTAACATGAATTATCTATTTGAATTACGCAAAGACAAAATAAATAAAAACGGTTTAATACCTGTTAGGGTAGTTATTACCGCAGGAAAAATTAAAATCAGAAAAAATCTCCAGAATGTAAAAACCTTGCTAGAAGACTGGGATGAAAAAAGTGAAGTAGTTAGAAACCATAAAAAAAATCCCTTTTTTGAAACTTATCAAGAATCAAATGCTGCTATCCATCAAGCAAAAGAAAAATTAGATAGTATTAAAGATTTTTTCAAATACAATAAAATCCCATTCGCTGAAGATATTTTTTTGGAAAAATTTGACAAAGAAGAGGTTTCTATTGCAATTGATTTTTTTGAGGCTTTTACTGAATTTATAAATGTTTCTAAACATACAAAAGCCAAAGGCACTATTACAAAGTATACAACTGTTAAAAATTTTTTAGAACATTTTAATGAATTTACGAAATACCCCATACGATTTGACACCATAAACCAACGATTTGAAGAAAAGTTTATGGAATACGCTTTTGAAGAAAAGAAAACGTTGAACAATTATTACGGGAAGTTAATCAGCATCATTAAAACTTTTATGAACTGGTCTTTTGACCGTGGATACCATAATAATATTGAATTCAAAAAACTAAAGCGAGTAGAGAATGAAATTGAGGTCATCTTTTTAGAAAAAGAAGAGCTGTTTAAACTATACAAGCATGATTTTAAAAATGAAAAATTAAACAAATCAAGAGACTTTTTTTGTTTTGGATGTTTTACCGGATTACGACATTCTGATATTATAAATATGGATCAAGCAAACATTTATGATGATTACATCCAATTAACCTTAATTAAAACTAAGACTATTAATCATAGGATCGAATTAAATATTTACGCTAAAGCCATTCTTGATAAATATAAAGGAACTATCTACGAACCTTTGCCCAAAATAAGCTCACAAAAACTAAATAAAAACATCCAAGACTGTTGCGAGATCATCAAACTAAATTCTGACATTACTATTACAAGGCACATCGGAACCAAAAGGATTACTAAAAATTTCAAGAAGTACGAATTAATTACTAGCCATGTGGCCCGCAAAACTTTTGTTACAAACTCACTTATTTTTGGAATGAATGAAAGAATTCTTAGAGAAATGACTCATCATAAAGATGAAAAATCATTTAAAAGATATGTAGATATCTCTAATTTTCAAAAAAACAAAGAGATGAACAACACTTGGAACATAAATTTTGAAAACGAATAATATGGAAATTTCTCAAGAACAAAAAATAAAAACTATAAACTCAGAAGACCCATTAACTATCGTTACTGCATATGAACAGATATCCGAAAAATTAAAATTAATCTTAGAATCTTCAGATCATTCCAAATACAAGGCCATTATAGATTTAATTTTTTGGCACTTAAATTATAAAGAAATCGAATCGTTACTCGATTCTGTAAAAGACAATTCGAACTGGCCCGTTTTTTTAGCAGAATTTGGTAAAGAAAAATACATTCAGGAAGAAGGAATTGAATCATTTTATTTAAACCAAATAGAAGAAGCGCGCCTTTCATTATGTACAAGTGATTTTATGGTATTTTTAATAGGAAAGAAATGTGATTTACAAGTTCTACTTAATGAAGATAGCATTTGGTCAGAAGTTTATACAGACATAAATAAAGAATTGAACGGATATCTACTGCGAGAAAAAGTACTCTGTATTGGAGAAAGTAACAGAAAGGCGCATGTCCCACTTAATTATGCACTCTCAATGTTTTTTTTGCACGACAAAAAAACAGCTGCATCAAAGTTTAAGACTATTCTCGATAAAGACAGGAAACCTAGACTGGAAGGATCTTATGAAGCCGAATACTTTTTGGTAGTTGAAAAATTCTTTGATAGACTAAAGCTAGATTGTATCCCTCAAATAATAAACCTTTATCAGCTGGAGCAAGACTTTTTTGAGAACAAAAAATATGAATACGTTACAAGGGAAGAAATAATGAAGATTGTAAACAAAAGAGATTATTTCAACAATAACCCCTTTAAAATTGATAGTGCTCACCTGTTAACCCAAAATAATATTAAATCAAATGAATTACTTTTCAAGTTAATCTTTCTTTATTTCGAACAAATTGGTAGTCCAAATGCCGAAAAAGATACAAAAGTACTAATATCATGTTTTACTGAAAACCATCCATCATTTGACAAAATTGAAATAAATAATACAAGGGTCAGTTTGAACCAATATTTAGTTAAAAATACACTGCTATCCGAAAGTCTAAAATAAAAAGAGCCTTAGAATCCCGTATTTTTGA